>JBDTXW010000216.1:0-4666 GCA_040005975.1 Betaproteobacteria bacterium
TTCCAGTGAGCGACCCGCAGCGCTATCTTGCAACCTATCTGGCGCCTTTGCCGGCGCCGCCGCGCGTGCGCTCGCCGGCCGCGGCGCCGCCGCCGGTCGACGACCATCATTGGTATTTTGCGGCCGATCCGAACGCGCAGCAGCCGGTTCCGATGCAGCAGCTCTACAGCGCCGGGGTCGAGTGCGGTTACGACGAGGCGAGAACGGAGCTGCGACGGCGCGTTGCCTTGGTCGATGACGAGCTTGCCGCCTTTCGCGAGATCCGCGGTCGCGCGCAGCTTCATACCGGCCGGGTCGAGACCGAGCTGGCCGCGACGCGTGCGCGCATCCATGAGCTGGAGATGAGCACCGTCTGGCGCTCGAGCGCGCCGCTGCGGCGAGGTGTGCACCAGGTCAAGATCGCGCTCGCCCGCCTGCAGGCCCGATGGGCGTCGGTTCGCCAGTCGCATCGCTATGCCGGAATCGCGCTGTCGGTGCTGCGCCACGAGGGCCCCGCGGCGCTGACCCGGCGCGTCGCGCGCAAGCTCACGCGCCCGCAACGCTTCGTTCCCGCGACCGCGCAGAAATTCGCCCAGGCGCAGGCCATCGCGCCGCTGGCATTCGCGTCGGTCGAAAGTCCGCGGGTGAGCGTCGTCATCCCCGTCCACGGCAAGCCGCTTCTGACCTTCACCTGTCTCGAAGCGCTGCACTCCAACACGCAGGCGGGAATTTTCGAGGTCGTCATTATCGATGACGCCTCGCCGCAACCGGCGGAGGCGGCGCTTGCCGCAGTCAGCGGCGTGCGCTTCATGCGCAACGACGCCAATGTCGGTTTCATCGGCAGCTGCAATCGTGCCGCCGAGGCCGCGCGAGGCGAGATTCTCGTGTTCCTCAACAACGACACCATCGTCACCGCGGGGTGGCTCGATGCGTTGCTGTCGACCTTCGAGCGGCACCCGGACGCGGGGCTGGTCGGCGCCAAGCTCATCTATCCCGACGGCAGGCTGCAGGAGGCCGGCGGAATTGTCTGGCGCGACGGCTCGGCCTGGAACTACGGCCGCAACGACGATCCGGGCAAGCCCGAGTACAACTACGTGCGCGAAGTCGACTACTGCTCGGGTGCGTGTCTGGCGATTCCGGCGCAGTTGTTCGGAGCGCTCGGCGGATTCGATCACCGGTTCGCGCCCGCGTACTACGAGGACGTCGACCTCGCCTTCGCCGTGCGCGCGGCGGAACGCAAGGTGTTCTACCAGCCGCGCGCGGTCGTGGCGCATTTCGAAGGCGCCACTTCCGGCACCGACGAGACGACCGGCGTGAAGCGTCATCAAGTGGTGAATCAAAGCATCTTTGCGACCAAGTGGGCGGAAGCGCTCGCCTCGCACCGGCCCAACGGCGTCTCGGCCGGCCTCGAGCGCGACCGCGGGGCCAAGCGCCGGGTGCTGGTGATCGACGCCTGCATGCTCACGCCCGACCAGGATGCCGGGTCGATGCGGATGCAGCAGGTCATGGAAATTCTGGTCGACCTGGGCTGCAAGGTCACCTTCGCCGCCGACAATCTCGAGTACCGCCAGCCGTACGTGATGGCGTTGCAGCAACTGGGCGTCGAAGTCCAATTTCATCCTTATGCGCGCTCGATCTCGGTGCTGCTCGGAACGCGCGGCGACGAGTTCGATATGGTGATTCTGTCGCGGCACTACATCGCGGCGAAGCACATCGACGCGGTGCGCGCATTCGCGCCAAGAGCGCTGGTCGTATTCGATACCGTCGACCTGCATTTTCTGCGCGAGGAGCGCCTGGCCGAGCTCGACGCGAGCGGACCCGCGAGACGCACCGCGGCAACCAAGCGCGACGAAGAGCTCGCCCTGATACGCAAGGCCGACCTGACGCTGGTCGTGAGCGCGGTCGAGAAAGAGCTGCTCGAGAGCCTCGATTCAAACGCGCAGGTGATGCTTCTGTCGACCATTCACGAACCGCTTGCGAGCGGCAAGGGATTTGCCGAGCGCGCCGATCTGCTGTTCATCGGCGGCTTTCGACACCCGCCGAACACCGACGCGGTCCTCTGGTACGGTACCCAGATCCTGCCGCGGCTGCGCGAGCGGCTTCCCGGCGTGAAGACTTACGTGGTCGGAATGGATCCGCCGGCGACGATCAAGGCGCTCGCCGCCGAGGAACTCGTGATTACCGGCCACGTGCCCGATCTGACGCCCTATCTGAGCGGCTGCCGCCTGTCGGTCTCGCCGCTGCGCTATGGCGCCGGAGTCAAGGGCAAGGTCAGCCACGCCATGAGCTATGGACTCCCGGTGATTGCGACCACGCCGTCGATTGAAGGCATGCACCTTACGCCCGGTGTCGACGTGCTGGTCGGCGACGATCCGGACAGCTTTGCCGAGGCCGTCGTGCGCGGATATCGCGACCCGGAGCTTTGGGCGAGGTTATCGTCGAGCGGACGCGACAACATCCGCAAGCATTTCTCGCGCGACATCGCGCGCGGCGCGATCAGCAGGCTGGTCGCCTTGTCGCGCGACCCGAATCGCCGCTGACTGCGCCGTTCGGGGCCGAAGGCATCAGCGGCCGCGTGAACACCAAATCCCAAACGCCGTGGCCGAGCTTCAGCCCCCGACGCTCGAACTTGGTGAGTGGACGATATTCCGGCCGCGGCGCGAAGCCCGGACAGGTATTGGCGAGCAGCGGCTCGGCGGAGAGCGTCGCCAGAATCTCGACCGCGTAATCCTCCCAGTCGGTGGCTGCGTGGAGGTAGCCTCCAGGAGCCAGACGCTCCGACAACACGTGCACGAACGCGCCGTGCAGCAATCGCCGCTTGTGGTGCCTTTTCTTGGGCCAGGGGTCGGGAAAGAAAACGTGCGCGCCCGCCAGCGTCGACGGCCCGATCATGTCGGCGACGACTTCGACCGCGTCGTGCTGCACGATACGGATATTGGCGAGCTCCTGCTGCTCGATCTGTCTCAGCAGGCCTCCAACGCCCGGGCTGTGGACCTCGATCGCGAGGAAATTGTCGTCGGGCCGCGCCTTGGCGATGGCGGCCGTCGTCTCGCCCATGCCGAAGCCGATCTCGAGAATGGTCGGCGCCGCGCGACTAAATACGCGCGACAGATCCAGCGGGGCGGCGGCGAAGGCGATGCCGAACCGCGGCATTAGTGTCTCGTACGCACGCTGCTGCGCCGGCGAAAACCGGCCCTGGCGCAGGACGAAGCTTCGGATCGTTCGCGGTCGCGGCGTGATCGTGGCGGCTTCGATCACCATCGGTGGGGCATCAGTTGAGTCTCATCCGGGTCTCAGTTAAGTATGAGGCGCTTCCATACGGCATCGGAGAGCTTGCGCTCGACCCTCGTGGATGTTGTTTCGCCGACGCGCGTGTACTCGATCGCCAGCGTGCCGTCGTCCTTCCAGACCGCGGCAGCGTCTAACCAGCGCTCGCCCGTCGTCCAGACGAGCTCCTTGCGCAACGACTCGGGCGAGACCCGCCAAACCGCTATTTCGTTGACGCAGCCGGTCGGGCACGCGTCGGCGGTGACGATGTGCTGCCGGTCCGGGGACAGGCGCGGCTCCGCGGGAAGCTCATAGCGGCGATTGGTCGTCCGTCGCACGACGATGAAAGTGGTCGCGTCGCCCGCGGTCGAATACAGGACCACCGCGTTGATCGGGTCCAGAAAATCCCAGAGGCTGTACGAGCGGCCATTGACCGGGTCGTCGCTGTCGTTGAAGGTCGCGGTTCCTGAAGGGTAGAGGGAAACCGACAGCGTGCCACCGTCGCGACGGGCGAGATTGGGCAAGCGCTTCAATTGCACTTCCTCGATCAGCCGACCGCAATGGGCAGGGTCGTCGGCATTGCCGCAGGTGGCCACGATTTCCTGCTGCGACAGCGGTGCCGCGGTCGACAGCGAATGGCAGTACAGCGCCGCAACAACGGCGCACGATCGCAGCAGCATCAACAATTCCACCAAGGAAAGGGTGCGGAATGGCGGCCCGGCAGCCGCGGCGGCGCCGCGACGCCGGACCCTGGGTCGGCCGTCATCGTAACCGGATACTCAGCCGATCAGGCCACCCGCCGGCGAGCTGGGACTGGCGGCGTAGGCTTTGCGCGGCATCCTCCCGGCGAGGAAGGCTTCGCGCCCGGCCTCGACCGCCTTTTTCATCGCGCTCGCCATCAGCACCGGCTTTCGCGCCGAGGCAATCGCCGTATTCATCAGCACGCCGGCGCAGCCGAGCTCCATGGCCACGGCTGCGTCCGACGCGGTGCCCACGCCGGCATCGACTAGAACCGGCACGCCGGATTGCTCGATGATCAGCTTCAAGTTCCACGGATTCAGTATGCCCATGCCCGAGCCGATCAGCGACGCGAGCGGCATGATCGCGACGCAGCCGATCGATTCGAGCTCGCGGGCGACGATCGGATCGTCGGACGTGTACACCATCACCTCGAAGCCGTCCTTGATGAGCACTTCCGCGGCCCGGATCGTTTCCCGCACGTTGGGGAAAAGCGTGTGCGTGTCGCCGAGCACTTCGAGCTTGACCAACGCATGCCCGTCGAGCAGCTCGCGCGCGAGCCTTAAGGTGCGCACTGCGTCGTCGGCGCTATAGCAGCCCGCCGTATTGGGAAGAATGGTGAACTGCGACGGCGGAAGGTGATCTAGGAGCGAAGGCTCGTTTTCGTTTTGGCCGATATTGG
>JBDTXW010000217.1:0-4640 GCA_040005975.1 Betaproteobacteria bacterium
AACGCGCCGATCGGCACGTCGCTCACCATCTGCATGCGCACCGATTCCTCGAGCCGGCTGCGCACACGGGCAATCCACTCGTCTTCGCTCGGTGCCCGATCGACTTCACTGGGTACCTGCCAATAGCAGCGCTCGGCGACCTTGCCGCGCTCCGCGCTCAGCACCGTTGCGGGCGGAAGCTTGCGAATGCCACGGAATATCGATTGCGGCGCCGGTACATACCCCAGCTCGAGGTACGACGACAACGCCGCCGGATCGAGCTCGGCGTTCATCCCCGGCAGCGCAAGTATCGCCTTGGCCTCGCTGGCGAAGACGAGGCGCTGTCCGTCGTTCCAAAGGTACAGCGGCTTGATGCCCAGCCGGTCGCGGCCCAGCAACAGGCGCTGCCGGCGCGAGTCCCACAGCGCGAACGCGAACATGCCGTTCAAGCGTTCGACAAACGCGTCGCCGTGCTGTTCGTACAGGTGAACAATAGTTTCGCAATCGGAGGCGGTTCGGAAGTGATGACCTTGCGCCGTGAGCTCGCTGCGCAAGGTCTGATAGTTGTAGATCTCGCCGTTGGCGACGAGCGAGAGCGTACCGTCCTCGTTAGACAGCGGCTGATGCCCGCCTGCGACATCGATGATGGACAAGCGCCGCATGCCGAACGCGAGCGGCCCGTCGACATAGGCGCCCTCGTCGTCCGGCCCGCGGTGCACGGTCAGGCGAGCCATCGGCCGCAGCGCCCCAAGGGGCGGAGCCGCGCCGTCGAGCTGTAAAATTCCATAGATGCCGCACATGCTGTCGGTCGCCTTATCCCTCGTTCGATATCTCAATGGACCGTCGAACGCATTAACTCACGCAGTCGTGCACTGGCTCCGCTTGATCGACAACAGCTGGCGACAACCTACACTCATACCTCGCCGCACATCGTTTCATAGATCGCCTGGTATTTTCTTACCATCGTCATCAGGTCGAAACGCTCCACGGCAACCTCGCGTGCAGCCTTGGCGTGTGCTCGACGCAATGACGCATTGTTGGAATATTCGATGAGCAGCGCAACGAGGGCACCAACGTCACCTGGCTTGAACAATCGGCCGGTTCGGCCGTCTTCAATGATTTCGATGTTGCCACCGACGGTGGTGGCCAGAATCGGCAGCCCACTCGCCATGGCCTCGAGGATTGTATTGGACATACCCTCGGCCAGCGAGGGAAGCACGAACACATCAAATGCAGAAAGCATCGCTGGCACATTGTCTGTCCGACCGACGAACCAAGTGAGATCCGCCACGCCAAGCGAGCTTGCCAGAGCGCGCAGAGCCTCCAGCAACGGGCCATCGCCGACAATGACGAGGCGGACGTTGGATCGCAATTCAGAGGAGGATTGACAGAGCCCTGCGAATGCTCGGACCAGCGTGGCGTGATCCTTAACCGCTTGGATTCTGCCGACCGTGCCAAGGACGAGAGTGCCCGGCTGCGCTAACCACCCCGGCAACAATCCGACAGGTTTGTGGCCGGCCGGAGCAAATCGCTGGACATCAACGCCATTGTAAATGTGCATCACCCGCTCGGGCGGAACCCCGACCCGCTCGATAAGGTAACGCTCCAAGTCCTTTGAGACGGTGACATAACGATCAATCAACGGCCTGTGTAACCGGCGCAGAATCGCCAGGCGCCTGTTTTCGCCGCGCAGATTATTGACGTCCCAGCCGTGTTCTCCGTGCAGCCGCTGCGGAACGCCCGCCAGTCGCGCGGGCAACAAGGCATCCAGCGCTGACATATTTCGAGTGTGAACAAGCGCGGGTCGCAAACGCCGGAAAATCCGGTACAACTCACGTCTCACGCGCCAAACGCCGACCCGGGATCGATGTAGCGCAATAACTTCGACGTCTGGGCGCTTCAAGCGCTGCCGGAACACAGAAAAATCTTCAATGCACGCAATCGCATGACGAAACCGCGATTCCGGCAGGTGATTGATCAGATTGACCAGACCGTTTTCCATTCCTCCAGTAACCAGGTGATGGATGACGTGAAGAACTAGCGGTCTCGTATCGGTCGTCATGCGAATCCAACACACCGGGCTCGAAAGGCTCGATCGGAGAATCCGCAATGAATCCCGCCGCGCAAGATGTTAAACCGGTCGATCTTGCCGATATTCACTCCACCATATGCCGAGAGGCAGGCCGTATATCCAGCTCGCTTGACAAGTTCTAACCGCTCCGAGGTCATGTTCTGGCGACCCCCATACGGGTATGCGAGCATCACGTCTCGCAAATTCAGCTCGCGCCGCAGATCGGCAATAGAGCGAGTCAGCTCTTCCACAACGACGTCCTCTGGCTCAGCCGCACAGTCGATGTGGGAGACTGTGTGGGACCCGATCGTGAATCCAAAATGGTGCATTCTGCGCAGTTGTTCCCAATTCATCGTCGGTGGGGATTTACCGCGCTTCACGTCATGCGGAAACGGACCACTCGTTCCGACGATTCCTGTTGAAACAAAAAATGCGGCCGCGATCCCATGGCGTCGCAAGATGGGCACCGCGTAAAGATAATTGTCAAGGTACCCATCATCGAAGGTGACGCACACAAGCGGCTGGTTTGACCGCGGCACGCTGTACCATGCAGCGAGTTGGTCGATGGAAACGACTTGACAATGCTTGCGCAGCATCGCCATTTGGCGGTCAAACTGCTCAATGCCGACAGTAACGTTATCACGCGTGTCATCGCTGACTCGATGGTACAAAAGGACCGTCGCCCTCGGCTTTAGAAACCTCCATAGCCCGAGGTGCCAAAGCGCAGTGACACATCCAAATACCAGCTCCTTTACGATGCCTTTTGGCGTGAGGTCGGCCATGTCCTGGTTTTTGGACAACTTATGGTCGAGCGCGGCGATTTGCTGAAGCGTCGGCTTACGATAGGTCTTCCCGCCTTGTTGCTGCGGGTATTCTGTTGCGGTATTTTGGAAAACGGCGACTACGGCTTCACGCATTAGATCTACGCCCGCTTGGTCGAGGCACAGCTGCAGGCCTCGAAGGGAAGAGAAGCTGTGGCGGGCCACTTCGGCGGATAGCACCACGTTGCCGGTGTCCAGATGCTCATCGACGCGATGTACGGTGCAACCCAACGATTGCTCGTCATTCCACAATTCCCAGAATGCAGGCGGCATGCCGCGATATTGCGGCACTTTTCCCTTATGAAGATTGAGTGTCCCCATGCGGGGAAGGGAAAACAGAGAGGGACGTAGGATCGGCGCTGCTAATGAGAGGCCTAGATCCGCTTTAAAAGCCTTGACTGCGATCAGCGTCGGTTCGCGGTGCAGATTAGTAACGCGAAGAAATGAGATGTTCGGACGGGCCTCGAGTAATTTCAATTCGAATTCGTGACCCGGGATCCCGCCACTTATCGACACCGGCGACTTGGCGGCAAAGCGACGGACAGCGTCCCCGATCTGGTATGGAACCCACCGCCATCCGTTGCGCCTCAAGTTGCGCCACTGATTACGCAACAGAATTTTCCACGTTCTTGCCGGAGATTGAACGACGACGAGCCAACTCAAACCTGGCACGGAGGTGTCAATTTCGACGATTCCTTCGCGAACGGATTGGCTCAGATCCCCTGTGAATACCACAATCTTTCTGTTTGAAATCATGCGACCGACGTGACACGTTTGGCTGACGATCGACGGGTCAAGTTCTCGTATACGGATTGGTAGTGCGCCACGCTGCGGGTCCAGTTGCGCTCGGTTTCGACGAATCGCCTGGCCTGTGCGGACAGGCGCGGCCATTCGGCACGCCGTGCCAGCACCGACTCGATCGCTCGCGCCAGCGTGGCGGCGTCGCCGGCAGGAAACAGGAACCCGGTTTCCCCGTCGCGGACCAGTTCGCGATGACCGCCGACGTCCGAGGCGACGAACATTCGACCCTGCGCCATGGCTTCGAGCGGCTTGAGCGGTGTGACTATTTCGGTCAGGCGCATGCGGTGGCGCGGATACGCCAGCACGTCGATCAGTTCGTAGTAACGCTGGACGTCGCCATGGGGAACGCGGCCAGCGAAGACCACCCGATCGGCAATGCCGCGCGCGACAGCAAGTGACTTGAGCGCCTGCTCCTGGAAGCCGCCTCCGACCAGCAGGACCTTGAGACTCGGCAAACGAGCGCTCAACTGCGCAGCGGCTTCGATCAGCAGATCGAGCCCCTCATAGGCGTAGAACGAGCCGGCGAAGCCGATGACCGTTGCGCGGTCGAGGCCAAGCCGCGTCCGCAGCGCCGCGTCGGGTTCCCCTCCGGCGCGGAATTTGTCGATGTCGACCGCGTTTGGGATCACCGTGATCCGGTCGGCGGCGATGCCGCGCGAAGCGATCTCGTCGCGCAGTCCCTCGCAGATCGTCGTAATGTGATCGACGTGGCGCAGCGCGAATGTCTCGAGTGTCCGCGATGCGCCATAGCGGAGGCTCCCCTCGCGCGTCCGGCCGTGATCGACGGCGGCGTCTTCCCAAAGCGCGCGGACTTCGTAGACGACCGGGATTCCGCGCCGCCTTCCGACTCGAAGTGTCGGCAGTGCATTGAGGACCGGGGAATGGGCATGCAGGACGTCGGGACGAAAGGAGGCGGTCAGCTCGTCTATGCGGCGTGCGGTCGCCGCCATCTCCTGCGCATACATCAC
>JBDTXW010000218.1:0-4579 GCA_040005975.1 Betaproteobacteria bacterium
GCGCTCGCCGCGGACCGCGCTGGCCTCGGCTCCGCAGCGACAATCGCGGGGGAAATTGGTCGGGGTGAGAGGATTTGAACCTCCGGCCTCTACGTCCCGAACGTAGCGCTCTACCAGGCTAAGCTACACCCCGACGGTCGCCGTGCTGTCGCGTCGCATGCGACGCGACAGGCGCGCGGATCCCGAACCTCAAAACGCGCGCGTCACAGCGAAAGCCGGTAATTCTAGCAGGATTTCACGGTAAGTCGAAGGCGGCAACGCCGCCAGACACTCGCTTGCCAGCTTGCTTTCAGCCGCTGCGCGCGCTCGCGTATAGTCGAGCGCGCCGGTGCGCTGCAATGCGAGCAGCACCGGGCGAAAGTCGGCCAGGCCACCCGCCCTTACCGCGCCGCGGATCAGCGCGGCTTCTTCCGGCGAGCCGACCGCGAGCGCGCGGATCAGCGGCAACGTGGGCTTGCCTTCGGCGAGGTCGTCACCCAGGTTCTTGCCGATGGCCGCGTGATCCCCGGTGTAGTCGAGAACGTCGTCGATCAGCTGGAATGCGGTGCCGAGGTGCGTGCCATAGCGCGCCAGAGCTTCCTCCAGGGGCGGCGCGGCGCCGCCCAGCACCGCGCCGAGCCGCGCCGCGGCTTCGAACAGCTTGGCCGTCTTGCGCTGGATCACCTCGCGATATGTCGTCTCGCCGATCTCCGGATTGCCGGAATTGATCAGCTGCATGACCTCGCCCTCGGCGATGACGTTGGTAGCCGCCGCCAGAATCTGGAACACCCGCGTGTTGTCGACGGTCACCATCAGCTGAAAGGCGCGCGAATACAGAAAATCGCCCACGAGCACGCTCGCCGAATTGCCGAAAATGGCGTTGGCGGTGTCGTGACCTCGGCGCAGAGCCGATTCGTCGACGACGTCATCGTGCAGCAGCGTCGCCGTGTGAATCATCTCGATTACCGCAGCCAAAGTGTGCTGGTGCGCGCCGCGATAGCCGAGGGCCTGGGCGACCAGGAGCAGTAATGCCGGGCGCAGCCGCTTGCCACCGCCGGCGATAATGTGCTCGGCGACCTGGCTGATAAGCGCGATGTCCGAGTGCAGCGCTTCGCGCAGGACGCAGTCGACGGCCTGCAGGTCGTCGCGCAGCGCTGTTTGCAGCAGCGGAATGGTCACTTGAGGGGCGGCAGGATAGGGTTGAATGCTGGCGGCGCGGAGCCACCGCAGCGAAGCCTGCCGGCGCTGGCCGGTAGTTTACCCGAAGCTCCGGCCGGATCCGGCGGAGGCCGGCGGCTTTGACATCGACGGCCTAAGGTCTTAAAATAGCTACCCTTTTGCAGCAAAGAACGCACTGGAGTTTCCCATGTACGCGGTCATAAAGACCGGTGGCAAGCAATATAAGGTTGCCCCCGGCGAAAAGCTCAAGGTCGAACTGATGCCGGCGGACGTTGGCGCCGCGGTAATTCTCGATCAGGTGCTGATGGTCGGCGACGGTGACAGCGTCCGGCTGGGTCAACCGACGCTCTCTGGCGCGACCGTCAACGCAACGGTGCTCGCGCACGGCCGCGGCGACAAGGTGAAGATCTTCAAAATGCGGCGCCGCAAGCATTACCAGAAGCATCAAGGTCATCGTCAGGGATATACCGAGTTGCAGATCGACGGCATCGTCGGCTGAAGCGCGGCTTCGTTCGAGGCAGACAGCAATGGCACACAAGAAGGCAGGCGGCAGCTCCCGCAACGGTCGCGACTCGCATTCGAAGCGGCTCGGGGTGAAGGCCTATGGCGGCGAGACGATCACCGCGGGCGCGATTATCGTGCGCCAGCGCGGCACCCAGGTTCATCCCGGCACCAACGTGGGCATCGGCAAGGATCACACCTTGTTCGCGCTGGTCGACGGGAGCGTCCGGTTCAGCATCAAGGGCAGCGCCAACCGCACGTTCGTCAGCATCGTGCCGGCGGTCGCGGCGGGGGCGTAGCTTTCGCGGCGGTTTCCGCGAGAAGCGGGGACGTGCCGCCCTTAATCGAGTCCCCGCTTCGGCGGGGACTTTTATTTGGCGGTGCCCTGTCCCGCAAATTCATCCTTTATCTTCGGAACCTTGGTCGCGAGGGATTATCGCCGCTCCAGCCACCACAGCATCGTTGTCGCGACGGCGACGAACGCAACGACCGGAAATGCGGCGGAGAACAGCGGCGGCCAGTCATTAATGATGCCAAGGTAGGAAAACAGCCTTCCAACGAGGAAAAAGACCAGCCCCAGGATCGTTCCGGCAAAAATGCGAAAGCCCACGCCGCCCGCGCGGCGCTGGAAGTACGCGAAAGGTAGCGCAAGAACCATCATCACCAGCACGGCCGCGGGATAGAATATCTTGTTCCACAGCGCGATCTCGAAGCGCGAGGTTTTTTGCTGATTGCCGCCCAATACGCGGATGTTGTCGTATAGCGACTCGATCTCCAGCTTTTCGGGCGCAACCTGGTAGACGGTCAAAAGCGAGGGCTTCAGCACCGTCGCCCACGCATACTCCGCCGATCGCGTGACCTTGGCACCGTCCGGTCCCAATTCGGTCGAGCGCACGTTCTTGAGCTTCCACTCGCCGTCGGTGACGAAGCTTCCCGAGTCGGCGACGCGCAGCGCCTTCAGGCGCAGATCGGCGTCGAACTCGTAGATGCGCACGCCGAGTAGCGTCATGTCGGCGAGCAGGCTGCGGATGTTGGCAAAGGTCTGGATGTCGCTATCCGGCAGCGTCTGCTTGAACCAGAATCCGGACTGGAATTGCTGCGCGACGAAGCGCAGCGCCTGGCCCTGCGTCTGCACGCGAACCTGCTGCGCCAGCCGCTCGGCCGGCGGCGCGAGGAATTCGCCGGCGAGGAAGGTGGCGATGGCCAGCGGGATCCCGACGCGCACGATCGCCCAGGTGATCTGGGTCAATGACGCGCCGGAGGCCCGCATGACCGTGTATTCGGAATTGCCGACCAGCTGCGCGATGGCGAACAAGGTTCCGATCAGCGCCGCCGTGGGCATCAGCTCGTAGACGTGGCCGGGCAGACTCAAGCCGACGAACAGCAGCGCGCGGCCCGGCGGGTAGCCGTCGCGTCCGACGTTGCCCAGCTCGTGGATCAGATCGAAAAACGCGAAGAGCATCAACAGCGCGATGAAAATCAGCGTCGTCGCGTAGAGAACCTCACGGCCGACGTAACGGTTGAGCGTCTTCATGCCGGGCGCCGCCGAGGCAACCAGCCACGTACGGACAGCCGCTTCAGAAATAGCGCGACGACGACGGCGGCCGCGAGCGAATGGATCAGGACGAGGCCGAGCAACAGCGACAGGCGACCCTGCGCGATAGCGCTTTGCATGATGTTCAGGCAGTTGCTGTAGAGCATGTACATGAACAGCGCGGTGAACAGGTTGAGCGAACGGCCCATACGCGGGTTGACGTACGCGAGAGGGATCGCCAGCAGTACCAGCAGCAGGGCGCTGATCGGCACCGATATGCGCCAGAACAGCTCGGCCCGTTCGGGTGCGCCATCGGCGAGGGCCAGCAGGTCGGTCGGCATGGCCTTCAGCGATGCCGGCAGCGCACGCACTTCGGCCGGCTCGATGCGGCGCCCAAGCCGCTCGAACTCCGCCGTGCGGAAATCGGCGCTGCCGGCCGTGCCCTCGTAGCGACGACCGTCCTGCAGCACGATGAAGCGATCGCCGTTGGGCGCATCTTCCAGATGGCCCGAGCGCGCGACCGTCGTCACGTCCTTTTCGCTGTCGATCGAATGCAGAAACACGTTGCGGATCGTTCCGTCGAGGGTGTTGATGCTTTCGATGAACACGACCAGTTTCGCCTGGCGGAATTCCTTGAACAGCCCCGGCGTCAGCAGCGACAGTTCCTCGCGCGATTCGAGTTGGCGCTCGTATTCGATCCGTCGCGCCTCCGCCCATGGCGACAGCCACAGCGACAGCACGACGATCGCAAGCAGGAACGGGGTGGCGAACCAGAGTATCGGTTTGAGCCAGGCGGCCAGGCTCTGACCGGACGTCATCCAGACGATCATCTCGCTGTCGCGATACCAGCGCGACAGTGTCAGCAGCACCGTCAGGAACAGCGCGACCGAAAGGAGGATGTTGAAGTAGAAGAGGGCATTAAAGCCCAAAAGGGCCAGAACGCCTTCGGGAGCCACGGTTCCGCCGGCGGCACGGGCCAACAGCCGCAGCACCAGATTGGTGAAGAGTATCCCCAGCAGGACCAGAAAGAGTCCCACCGCTGTCGCGGTCAGTTCTCGCACCAAGCTGCGCCGGAAGACCATGACGACGGAAATATTTTGACTTTTTCAGGCCGATTTGCCGATAATGCGGTTCGTACCGCCTAAAGGCAAATTTTTCGTTCGAGGAAGGCGATGGAATTTACCATAAAAAGCGGCAGCCCAGAAAAGCAGCGCAGCGCCTGCGTCGTCGTCGGAGTATTCGATAACCGCAAGCCCAGCCTGTCGGCCGAACTGATCGATCGCGCCTCGGGCGGTTATATCAGCGAAATCATTCGGCGCGGCGACATGGAAGGCAAGCTCGGCGCCACGTTGCTGCTGCACAACGTGCGCGGCACCCTCGCCGACC
>JBDTXW010000219.1:0-4542 GCA_040005975.1 Betaproteobacteria bacterium
CGAGCGGCACGGCCACATTCAGCCGACGTTCGAGCTGGCCCAGCGTCTCCAGTGTGGTTTGCATGCCCGATGATTCCTTGCTAGCCTTTATCGTTTTCGTGGTGCGAAAGGAGAGACTCGAACTCTCACGCCTTTCGGCTCCGGCTCCTAAGGCCGGCGCGTCTACCAATTCCGCCACTTTCGCAGCCGGTTTCGCGAAACGGGTCAGTATAGCCGAAAACCCGCATCCCCGCCACGCAAAAGCCACCGCCCGGCGCCATGTTTGGCGGGAAAATTGTCAACGCTCTCGCGAGAGCACACTCCGACCGCCGTGTCCGTCAGCCATTACGAAAATTTTCCTGTCGCATCATGGGTCGGCCCGCCAGCGCTGCGCACGGCGATCGCAGCGATCTACGCTTTCGCGCGCGGCGCCGATGACATCGTCGACGAGGGCGATGCTCCGCCGGCCGCCCGCCTTGTCGGACTCGATCGTTATGCAAGCATGCTCGATCGCATCGAGATGGCGCCCGATGCCACGGGAGACCCGACCGAGCCGCCGTTTGCGGCACTGGCTGCGACGATACGCCGGCACGCCCTGCCGATCGCGCCGCTGCGCGAACTGCTGTCGGCGTTCCGCCAGGACGTCGAAAAGACGCGTTATCCCAATATCGACGAATTGCTCGATTATTGTCGGCGCTCGGCCAACCCGATCGGTCGCATGTTGCTGCACCTTTACGGCGTCTCCGGCGAGGTCGAGCTCCGCCGTGCCGACGCGATCTGTACCGGCTTGCAGCTCGCTAATTTCTGGCAGGACGTCGCACTCGATTGGGGGAAGGGCCGTGTCTACCTGCCGGCCGACGATATGGTGCGTTTCGGCGTCGATGAGCGGCAGATCGCCGACAGGGTGGTCGATGAACGCTGGCGTCGCCTGATGGCGTTCGAGGTTGCTCGGACACGCGATCTGCTGCGCTCGGGACGCCCGCTCGCCCACGCGCTGCCGGTGCGCGCGCGGCTCGAGCTCAGGATCGTCGTCGCTGGTGGTTTGCGTATCCTGCGCGCGATCGACCGCGTGCAGGGCGACGTCTTCCGGCGCCGGCCGGTGTTGCGGCGGCGCGACTGGGCGTTGATGTTCGCCGCGACCTTGGCGCGCTGACATGCAGCCGGACGTCTACTGCGAGCAGAAGGCGGCGCAAAGCGGCTCGAGCTTCTATCACAGCTTTCGCTTCCTGCCGGCAGCGCGCCGGCGCGCGATCACGGCGCTGTACGCCTTCTGCCGCGAAGTCGACGACGTGGTCGACGACTGCGCCGACGTCGGCGTGGCGCGCATCAAGCTCGCCTGGTGGCGCGGTCAGGTGGCGGCGATATTCGGCGGGGCGCCGCAGCATCCGGTCGCGCAGGCGCTGCAGCCGGTCGTCGCCGAATTCGCGCTGCGGGAACTCCAGTTGCAGGCGGTGATCGATGGCATGGCGATGGATCTCGAACAGCAGCGCTATCTCGACTTCGCCATGCTCGAGCGCTATTGCGACCTCGTCGCCGGCGGCGTCGGACTGATGTCCGCGGAGATATTCGGTTATTCCGATCCGGCAACACGCGGCTATGCGCGCGATCTGGGCATCGCATTCCAGTTGACAAACATTATCCGCGACGTCGGCGAGGACGCGCGCCGCGGCCGAATCTACCTGCCCCAGGACGAGCTCGACCGACACGGCGTCACCGCGGCGGACATCCTCGACGCGCGCCACACGCCGGGTTTCGTTGCACTCATGCATTTCCAGGTGGCGCGGGCGCGGGCCACCTATGCGCGCGCCCTGAGCGCCCTGCCCGCCGCCGATCGACGGGCGCAGCGCCCAGGACTGATCATGGCCGCGATCTATCGCGCGCTGCTCAACGCGATCGAGCGAAACGATTTTCGTGTGCTCGACCGCCGCGTCGGGCTCTCGCCCTTGCGCAAGGCCTGGATTGCCTGGACGACCTCCTGGTCGTATTAGGGCCTGTTAGCGCTATATGCCCAGGGCCGAGCGCATCGCAGTCATCGGCGGAGGTTACGCAGGCTTTGCGACGGCGGTGACGCTCGCCAAGTCCGAACGCTCGGTGACAGTGTTCGAAGCCGCGCACACGCTGGGCGGCCGCGCCCGGCGGATCGAAGCGTACGAGGTCGAAGTTGATAACGGCGAGCACATCATGCTCGGCGCGTATGCGCAACTGCTTTCGCTGCTGCGCACCGTGCACGGGCCGGGCGCCGAGCGCGATCTGTTCGAACGGCGGCGCTTATGCCTGGAGGAGCCCGGCGTGTTCCGGCTGGCCACGCCGGCGCTGCCCGCGCCCTGGCACCTCGCCGTGGCGCTGTTGCGCGCCAAGGGCCTGACCTGGGCCGAGCGGCGCGCAACACTAAACTTCGTCCGCCGAATCAAGCGCGATCGCTTTCGCTGTGCGCCGGCGCTGACGGCGGCGGAGCTCCTCGACGGACAGCCTGCCGCGCCGATACGGCATTTGTGGGAGCCACTCTGCCTCGCCGCGCTCAATACGCCGCTTATCGCTGCATCGGCCCAGATCTTTCTCAACGTGCTCGCCTCTGCATTCGCCCGCAAGGCCGCCGATTCCGACGTGCTAATGCCGCGCGTCGATCTGTCGTCGCTGTTCCCCGATGCGGCGGCCGCGTACGTCGTCGACCGCGGCGGCTCGATCCGAAAGAGTACGACCGTGACCGGCATCGCGCCCGTCGGCGACCGCGTCATCGTGCGCAGCGGCTACAGCGACGAATCGTTCGATGCTGCAGTGATCGCCGTGGCGCCGCACCAGCTCGGCCATTTGCTGAGCGGCGCGATCGAATGGCCCGAGACCGCGCATGCCATCGCCTGCGTCGAACAATTTGCTTACGAGCCGATCGTCACCGCGTACCTGAAGTACGGGCGGCCGCTAGGGATAGCGCAGCCGATGCAGAAGCTCGACGGCACGCCGGGACAATGGCTGTTCGATCGCGGCCAGCTCGATGGCCCGGAAGGACTCGCCGCCGTCGTCATCAGTACCGAGCGGCCGGGTGAGCGTCAGGATCACACTGTGCTGCTGCGCGCGATCGACGACCAGCTGCGGCGTTTGATGCCGGGCCTGCCGCCGCCCGCGTGGCTCAAGGTGATCGCCGAGCGTCGCGCCACCTATGCGTGCCGCGCGGGGCTCGAGCGTCCTCCCCCCGGCGCGATCGCGCCGAGGCTCTATCTCGCCGGCGACTACACCGATCCCGAGCTGCCCGCAACACTCGAAGCGGCGGCACGCAGCGGCGTCGCAGCGGCGCGCGAGCTGCTCGCGGCGGCCTGATGCGGCGCCGCGCTCATCTCGGCACTGCGACACTGCCGGGGCCCAGCGGACGCTGCATCAGCACCGTATCGACCCAGCGGTCGAATTTGCGGCCAACCGCCGTCAGGCAACCGACGCGCTCGAAGCCGAGTGCGGCGTGCAGCCCGATCGACGCCGCGTTGTCCGACCCGCCGATCACCGCCACCATCTGCCGGTAACCCAGCGGCGCGCACGCGGCGATGACTGCGCCTAGCAGCGCCCGGCCGACGCCGCGCCCCATGCAGGTCGGATCGACGTACACCGAGTCCTCGAGCGTGTAGCGATACGCCGGGCGGGCGCGATAGGGGCTTGCATACGCGTAGCCGGCGACCACGGCGTCATGCGGCGGCAGCGTTGCGACAAAATAAGGCAAGCCGCATTCGACGACCTCGTGCCAGCGCCGTCGTATTTCTGCGTCGCCCGGTGCAGCAAGCTCGAATGATGCGGTGCCGCGCTCGACATGGTGCGCGTAAATCGCGGTAATCGCCGCCAGGTCGCCGGCGACCGCGGCGCGGACCGTCAGCTGGCCCGGCGTCATCGCTGTCAGCCCGAGCGCGCCGACTTGACGCTGCCGGAGCGATTGCGCAGCAGCCGCTGCTTTTCGCGGTTCCAGTCGCGCAGCTTCTCGGTCTCCCGCTTGTCGTACTGCTTCTTGCCTCGCGCGAGACCGATCTGGATCTTGATCCTGCCTTTGACGAAATGGAGGTCGAGCGGCGTCAATGTGTAGCCGGCGCGCTCGACCTTGCCGACCAGGCGATTGATCTCGCTACGGTGCAGCAGCAGCTTGCGGGTTCGCGTCGGGTCGGGCTTGATGTGCGTCGACGCCGTCGGCAGCGGCGTGACGTGCGCGCCGAGCAGCACGATCTCGCCGCCCTTGACGACGACGTAGGCTTCCTTGAGCTGTGCGCGGCCGGCGCGGATCGCCTTGACTTCCCAGCCCTCCAGCGCCAGCCCCGCCTCGAATTTCTCCTCGACGAAATAGTCGTGATAGGCTTTTTTGTTTTCTACGATGCTCATGCCGACGTGCTCGTCACTTACTGTGTCGTATTGTAACAATGCGCAGCGTACACAAGTCGGTGCTGGTGTCCCATAGCGCGCGACAGATGTTCGATCTCGTCGAACGCATCGAGGACTATCCGAAATTCCTGCCGTGGTGCGGCGGCACCCGAATCCTGCAGCGCAGCGCTGACGGGACGCTGGCGCGCATCGACATCGATTATCACGGTGTGCGCG
>JBDTXW010000220.1:0-4506 GCA_040005975.1 Betaproteobacteria bacterium
GACATTGCATCCTTTCCGCCCGTATGCGTCCGGGCGGACCGGCGCTCCGCAATCAAAAACCAGGGCCTCTCCGTTCGCGATGCGCTGATACTGGAGTGGTACAACGGGCGCGAAGCGTTGATCAAAGACGGCGTCGCGGGTGCCGCGCGATTCAAGGATGGGCTCGGCCGCCACGGTGACTTTACAAAAATCTATTGACCATCCTCGAGGCGCGCACCGCTTTAGCCGCGGAACTGCGCGGCGATGCTCTTGATTCCGCCCAGCAGCATTTCGACGGCGACCGCGGTGAGCACCAGTCCCATCAGGCGCTCGAACGCGCGCATCGCGCGCTCGCCCAGCAGGCGCTGCAGCCGGCCGGCGGCAAGCAGCACCAGTGTGGTCGCCGCCATCGCCATCGTCAGCGCAAGCAACCAGACGTCGATATGCTCCGGCTCGCGCGAGGCCATCAGCATCACCGTCGCCAGCGCCGAAGGTCCGGCGATCGCCGGTATCGCCAGCGGCACCAGCAGGGGCTCGCTGTCCGTTGCGTCGCCGAAGACCCCCTCGGGATGCGAGAAGACCATGCGCAAGGCGATCAGGAACAAAATGACCCCGCCGGCGATCGAAAGGGAAGTTTCGGATACCTGCATCAGCGTCAGGAAGGCGCGGCCGCCGAACAGGAAGGCGAGCAAGACCGCGTAGGCGATCACGCATTCGCGCAACACGATCCAGCGGCGGCGCCCCGGAGGCGTCGCCTGCAGCGCACTGACGACCAGCGGGACGTTGCCGAAAGGGTCGATCACCAGGATCAGCAGGATCGCCGCGGACAGGAGCTCGGATAGCATCTTGGGCTGCGCGACCTGCACAACAGGCCGCAGTATATCGCGCCGTCGTAGCTCTCCGCCGCCGGCGCTGGCATAATTTCAGGTTTTCAAACCGTTTGCCGGAGCATCCATGCCCCATTTTCCTATCGCAGCGCGGCACCTCGCAGCATTGCTCGTTTGTTTTGCCGCCAGCGCAGCATTTGGCCAGGCAAAACCACCAGCGCCTCCCGGGCAGCCCGCCAGCGACACCTATTACGGTACGACGGTCGCCGATCCAATGCGCGCCCTCGAGGACCTGACGAATCCCGATGTCGCGGCGTGGATGAAGGCGCAGGCCGACGCGACGCGATCGACGCTCGACCGCATTCCTCAGCGCGCGGCGATCCTCAAGGAAGTGCAGCGCTACGGCGACGACGCCGCGGCGCGCGTCACCGGCGTGCAGCCTAACAACGGCGACTATTACTATCTGAAACGCTTCGCCAGCGACAACACGCTCAAGCTGTACATGCGAGAAGGCACCAAAGGCAAGGAGCGTCTGCTGGTCGACCCCGACAAGCGAGCGGGATCTCCGGGCAGCCATTACGCGATCGATTATTTCCAGCCATCGCCGGACAACAAGTACATCGCCTACGGCATCTCCGAGGGAGGTTCGGAGGAAAGCGTGCTGCATGTGCTCGAAACAGCGACGGGCAAGGACACCGCCGATGCGATCGACCGCGCCAATTTCGCCTCGCCCTCGTGGTTGCCCGACGGCCAGCTGATGTACAGCCGGCTGCAAAAGCTCGGCCCTGGCATGCCGGTGACCGAGAAGTACCTCAACCAGCGCGCGTATCTGCATCGGTTGGGGAGCAATCCCGATAACGACGCGGCGCTGTTCGGCGCCGGCGTGGTCCCGGGCATCGCGCTCGAGCCGGTCGAGAACGTGGCGGCCGGGTACGTGCCCGGGTCCTCCTACGTATTCGCGCTGATCGTCAACGGCGTGCAGCGTGAAGCCAAGCTCTATGCCGCGCCGCTCGCCTCGCTGGCCGGCGACAAGACGCCATGGCGCAAGGTCGTCGATTACAGCGACGGCGTCACCGACCTGGCAATCCACGGCGACACGATCTACCTGCTTTCGCACAACGGCGCGCCGCACTTCAAGGTACTGCGGATGGAGCTTGCCAAGCCCGATATCGCGGCCGCGCAAGTCGTCATTCCCGAAACCGACAACGTCATCACGGGGCTCGCCGGCGCGAAGGACGCGCTCTACGTCCGGCGCATGAAAGGCGGCATCAGCAATCTGCTGCGACTCGACTACGCGGCGGGAGCGAAGGCCGCCGCGATCAAGCTGCCTTTCGCCGGAGACATGGGCGCGCTGGCCGCGGACCCGCGCTTGCCCGGCGCGTTGTTCGAGGCCGGGAGCTGGACCCGCTCCGACGCATGGTATGCGTACGATCCGCAAAGCGGCACGGTCGCCGATACCGGCCTGCAGCCCAAAGGCAGATACGACGCCCCCGCCGACCTGGTCGCGACCGAAGTGGGCGCACCGGCGAAGGACGGCACGCTGGTGCCGCTGTCGATCGTGCACAAGCGCGGCATCAAGCTGGACGGCAACAATCCGACGCTGCTCTACGGCTACGGCGCCTATGGCATTTCGCAACTGCCGTTCTACCGGCCCACTTTCCTGCCCTGGTTCGAGCGCGGCGGCATTCTGGCGGTCGCGCATGTGCGCGGCGGCGGCGAGAATGGCGAGGATTGGTACAAGGCAGGATACAAGGCGACCAAGCCGAACACCTGGAACGACGCGATCGCCTGCGCCGAGTGGCTGGTTGCCAACAAGTACACATCGCCGGCGAAGCTGGCGATCTGGGGCGGCAGCGCGGGCGGCATTTTCGTCGGCCGCTCGATTACCGATCGGCCCGAATTGTTCGGCGCGGCGATCGACCAGGTGCCTGCGTCGGACATGCTGCGTTTCGAAACGACCGCGAACGGCGCGCCCAACGTACCGGAATTCGGTTCGGTCAAGACCGAAGAAGGCTTCAGGGCGCTGCTGGCGATGAGCCCATACCATCACATCAAGGATGGCGTGAAATATCCGGCGGTCCTGGTCATCACGGGAATCAATGATCCAAGAGTCGATGCCTGGGAGGCGACCAAGATGGCCGCACGCCTGCAGGCGGCATCCTCGAGCGGAAAACCGGTCCTGCTGCGCATCGATTACGACGCCGGCCACGGCATAGGATCGACGAAAAAGCAGGCTTATGAAGAGCGCGCCGATATTTTTGCATTCCTGTTCTGGCAGTTCGGTGTCGCCGGCTTCCAGCCCTGAACCCGTCCAAGCAACGCGGATTCGTCGCCGCCCGCGATCTTTGATCGGCGCCGGCGTCGCCGCGTCGTAAGCCGGCCCGGCACCGGTGGCGCTTGCGATAATGGCGAGCGCGGAATGGCAGTCTCGCAGTCTGAAGCCGGCGCAGGTCACGACGGCTTCGGGCCTCGCTGCCCGGCGTGCAACGATCTTTCCTTACAACGGATCGACCATGAGACGACTCTTAGTCAGCATCGTTTTTGTACTCGCGCCCAGCGCGCAGGCGGCCGAGCCGACGAGCGCGCAGACAGTCAGCCGGCCCGTGGTCGCATCCGCGCCGTTACGTTCCGGCATCGACATGAGCCAGATCGAAACCTCGGTGCGGCCTCAGGACGACCTGTCGGGCTACGTCAACGGGCGATGGTTCGCGACGACCGAGATTCCCCCGGACAAGCCCGCCTACAGCGCAGGCAGCAAGATTTATGACGACACGCAGGTGCAGCTGCGCGGCATCGTCGAGAAGGCGAGCCGCGAGCCGCACCGAAAGGCCGACGCCGCACAGCGCATCGGCGCCCTCTATAGCAGCTTCATGGACGAGGCACGTCTGGAGGCGATGGGGATCAAGCCGCTGGCCAGCGAATTCGCCCGCATTGATGCGATCAAGAACAAGCGCGACATCGCTGCCCTGATCGCGCGTCTCGAGCGGATCGGCGTCAACACACCATACGCTTCGCAAGTGCACCAGGACAACAAGGATTCGACCCGGTATATCGTCGATCTCGGACAAGGCGGCCTGGGCCTGCCGGACCGCGATTACTATCTGGACGACGGCGACGCCAAGCTCAGTGCGGCCCGCGCCAAGTACCGCGAACACGTCCGACAGATGCTGGCGATGGCCGGCGCCGCGAATGCCGAGGGCGACGCCGCAGCCATTCTCGCGCTCGAAACCGAGCTCGCCAAAGTGCAGTGGACGAAAGTCGAGCTGCGCGATCCGATCAAGGCCTACAACAAGGTCGCGCTGACGAAGCTCGATGCCCTGGCACCGGGGTACGATTGGAAGCGCTACATGGACGGCGCCGGCATCAACGGCAGGGTCAGCTATCTGATCGTCGGTCAGCCGAGCTACATCACCGCGTTCGGCACGATCCTGGAGCAGACGCCGCTATCGACCTGGAAGACCTATTTCCGCTGGCATCTGCTGAGCGCCTACGCGCCGTACCTTTCCAAGGCGTACGTCGACGCCAACTTCGCGTTCTTCGGGACGGCGCTCAACGGGACGCCGGAAATCCGTCTGCGCTGGAAGCGCGGCGTGCAATTGGTCGACCAGTCGATCGGCGAAGACCTCGGCCGGCTGTATGTCGAGCAATACTTTCCGCCCGAGAGCAAGGCCCGCATGGATGCGCTGGTGGGCAACCTGCT
>JBDTXW010000221.1:0-4495 GCA_040005975.1 Betaproteobacteria bacterium
TCCAAGCGATGACGGCGGGCGCGCTGCACGCGGACCGCGACACGCCGTCGCGCTGGATTGCGCGTTTCGCGGCACTGATTCCGCCGGGAGCGCGCGTGCTCGATCTCGCCTGCGGCCACGGTCGGCACAGCCGGTTTCTGGCCGAACGCCTGTGCGAGGTGGTCGCGGTCGATCGCGATCTTCAGGCGCTCGCGGCGCTCGCCGGCGTGCCGCGGGTCACGACGATCGCCGCCGATCTCGAAGGCGGCGACTGGCCGCTGTCGGGCCAGCGCTTCGATGCGATCGTCGTCGCCAATTATCTGCACCGGCCGCTGTTCGCGCCGCTGCTCGACGCGCTAGCCGACGACGGCGCCTGGCTGTACGAGACCTTCGCTGCAGGCAATGAAGCCTATGGCCGGCCGTCCAATCCTGACTATCTGCTTGCCGCGGACGAGCTGTTCGACCTCGCCCGCGAGCGGTTGACGATCGTCGCCTTCGAGCAAGGCCGGGTCGACGGCGCGCGTCCCGCCGTCATGCAGCGCATCGCGGCAGTCGGCCGCGGCCGCCGCTGGCCGCCGCTGTTACCGCCGGACATTGCCGAGTCGCAACTGGCCGCTATGCGGTGACGCGCCAGCCCACCGCGCTGCCGCGATGCCTAGTGCACTCTCGATTCGGGTAAAATGGCGGTTTTCCCAGATTGGCCCCGATGCTGACCGGAAGTTTCGTCGCGATGGCGACGCCGATGCAGCCCGGCGGCGCGCTCGATCTGCCGGCCCTGCGCAAGCTCATCGATTTCCACGTTGCCAACGGCACCGCAGGTATCGTCGTCGTCGGCACGACAGGCGAATCGCCGACGGTCAGCGTCGACGAGCATTGCCTGCTGATCAAGACGGCAATCGACCATGCTGCGGGGCGGCTGCCGATCATCGCCGGCACCGGCGCCAATTCGACGGCCGAGGCACTGGCACTGACCGAGTACGCAAAGGCCGCCGGCGCATCGGCGGGTCTGTCGGTCGTCCCCTATTACAACAAGCCGTCGCAGGAGGGCCTGTACCTGCACTTCCGGACGATCGCCGAGAAAGTGGATCTGCCGTTGCTGGTGTACAACGTGCCCGGCCGAACGGTCGCCGACATCGGCAACGATACGGTGCTGCGTCTGGCGCAACTGCCCCGTATCATAGGCATCAAGGACGCCACTTCGGATCTGGTGCGCCACGTCGATCTGATGGGGCGGCTGCCGAAAGACAAGCCGTTCGCGCTGCTCTCGGGCAACGACGACACCGCGCTCGCCTACATGCTGCTCGGCGGGCACGGCGTGATCTCGGTGACCGCCAACGTCGCGCCGCGCGCGATGGCCGACCTGTGCGCGGCGGCCCTGGCCGGAAAGCTCAAGGAGGCGCGCGAGATCAACGCGCGGCTGATGCCGCTGCATAGCAAACTGTTCGTCGAGGCCAATCCGATCCCGGTCAAATGGGCGCTGGCCGAAATGCGCATGATCGCGCCGGAATTGCGGCTGCCGCTGACGCCGCTGGCCGCCCAATATCACGACACTGTCCGCGTCGCGCTCGAGCGCGCGGGCTGCCTGTAGGAGAATTCGCATGCACCGTTTTTCCCTGATGCGGCAGTTGCCGCGCCCCGCCTTCGCGGTCGCAATCGCCGCCGCGCTCATCGGCGCGCTGCTATCCGGGTGCGAGTCGATGTCGCTCTCGCTGGGCAAGAAGATCGATTACAAATCGGCTGGCGCGGCGCCGGCGCTCGAAGTGCCGCCCGACCTGACGACGCCAAACTACGACGATCGCTACCAGGCAACGACCGCCTCCGGCGCGGTGGCGGCACGCAGCGCAGCGCGCCCGAGCGAGGTGCTGCCGGCGAATCCCGATGCCCGCGTCGCGCGCGCGGGCAGCGAGCGCTGGCTCGTTGTCAAAGCCAGTCCCGAGGCCGCCTGGACGGCGCTGCGCGATTTCTGGGTCAAGAACGGCTTTGTCCTGGCGGTCGAGCAGCCGGCGCTCGGCATCATGGAAACCGACTGGGCCGAGAGCCGGGTCGACCGACCGCAGGGCATCTTGCAGCAATTCGCGAACAAGTACATCAGCTTCGCGGTGGACACTTACAAGCGCGACAAATTTCGCACACGCATCGAGCGCGGCAGCGAGCCCGGCACGGTGGAGATCTACATCAGCCACCGCGGGTCTGAACAGCGGCCGATGAAGATCGGACAGGGGGGATCGCCGGAGGACTGGACGTGGACGCCATCGCCGCCCGATCCTCAACTCGAAGCGGAATTCCTCGAAAAACTGATGGTCGCACTCGGCACGCCGGCGCCGGCAGCGACGCAGGCGGTCGCTGCGGACGGCAAGGCACCGGACCGGGCGCGAATCGACAAGAGCACCGAGGGCGTAAAGCTGATCGTCGACGATACATTCGACCGGGCGTGGCGGCGGGTAGGGCTGGCGCTCGATCGCACCGGATTTACCGTCGTCGACCGCGATCGTTCGAAGGGGCTCTATTTTGTCCGCTACGCCAATCCCGATCTCGAGAAGAAAAAGCCGGAAGGATGGCTGGCAGACACGTTGGCCAAGATGCAGTTCTGGAAACCGACGCCGGTCGACAAGCCCGAACAGTATCGCGTCGTCGTGACCCAGGCCGATCCTCGCAGCGTGGTCACGGTGCAGGATCCGAGCGGAGCTGCCGACCGCACCCCGAACAGCGAGAAAATTCTTGCGCTGCTCAAGGATCAGCTGAAGTGACACCTTAAGCTCGTGCGTTTCGCCTGTCTCGGCAGCGGCAGCGAGGGCAACGGCCTGCTGGTCGAAGCGGGCAGCACGCGCGTGCTGATCGACTGCGGCTTCGGCGTTCGCGACGCGGTCGCGCGTCTGGGCCGCTTGGGTGTCACGCCGCAGAGCATTACTGCGATCGTCGTCACTCACGAGCACAGCGACCATGTGGGCGGCGTTGCCGCGTTCGCCGCGCGCTACGGTACGGCGGTCTGGCTCACGTTCGGTACGCTGTCCGCCGTCGCCGAGCGCTTTGCGGCGCTGCCGCGCGTCTGCGGATTCGACAGCCACGATCATTTCGCCATCGACGATATCGAGGTGCGACCTTTCCCGGTGCCTCACGATGCGCGCGAGCCGGTGCAATTCGTCTGCTCGGATGGCCAGTGGCGGATCGGCGTGCTGACCGACCTGGGCGTCTCGACGGCCCACGTCGAGGCGAGCCTGTCGGGCTGCGATGCGCTCGTGCTCGAATGCAATCACGACGTCGACATGCTCGCCAACGGCGACTATCCGTATCCACTGAAGCAGCGCATCGCCGGCAGGCAGGGGCACCTGGACAACGGCGCTGCGGCAGCGCTGTTGGGGCGCCTCGACAATTCGCGGCTCAAGCACCTGTTCGCCGCGCATTTGAGTCAGCACAACAACCGGCCCGACCTCGCGCGCGCCGCTCTGGCCGGAGCCCTGAGCTGCGCGCCCGACTGGATTGGCATCGCCGAGCAGAGCGCAGGCTTTGCCTGGCGCGAATTGGCCTCCTAGGAGCGAATGTGGAGAAACGCCAAGAGCTCTACCGCGGCAAGGCGAAAACCGTTTACGCGACCGACGATCCGGCGCGGGTCATCATGCATTTCCGCGACGACACCAGTGCGTTCGACGGCACCAAGGTCGCGCAGTTGGCACAAAAGGGCGAGACTAACAACAGGATCAACGCATTCATCATGGGCAGGCTCGCCGAAGCCGGTATCGCAACCCATTTTGTGCGCATGCTGAACGAGCGCGACACACTGGTGCAGGCGCTGAAGATGATTCCGGTCGAATGCGTCGTGCGCAACATCTGCGCCGGCTCGATGGCCAAGCGCTACGGTATCGCGGAAGGAACGCGCCTGGCGGAGCCGATATTCGAGTTTTTCTACAAGAGCGACGCGCTGCACGATCCGCTGGTCAACGACGACCACATCCGCGTCCTCGGTTGGGCGAGCGCACAGGAAATCGCCGAAATGAAGGCGCTGACGCACCGGGTCAACACGGTGCTGCAACCCTTGTTCTCGCGCGCAGGCATCGATCTGGTCGACTACAAGCTCGAATTCGGCCATGCGCTTGCCGCGCCGCAGGGGCCGCTCCTCCTCGGCGACGAATTCACGCCCGACGGCTGCCGGCTCTGGGATCACGCGACGCAGGAAAAACTCGACAAGGACCGCTTCCGGCGCGATCTCGGCGAGGTCATCGCCAAATACCGTGAAGTCGCGCGCCGGATCGGCGCGCCGCTGTAGACGCTTTCCACGCCGCCTTAAGCCGGCGCGGGCTCGCACGAGCGCCGCGGAGGTGCCGATGCGGCGAAGCGAGGAAATGCGTCGCAGCGGCGATCGAAAAAAAGCCGGCGCTGCGCCGGCTTTTCGATTCGTGCTGAAGCTGAAGTTATTTCTTCGTACTGTCGGACTTCGACTGATCCGGCGAGGGCGTGCTGCCCGGCGCCATCGTGCTGGCCGGTGCCATCGTGCTGGCCGGTGCCATCGTGCTGGCCGGTG
>JBDTXW010000222.1:0-4495 GCA_040005975.1 Betaproteobacteria bacterium
CCTTTCACGCAAGTCCGTCCCGGCATGCGAGTGCTCGACGTTTCGGCCGGAGGCGGCTACACATCGCAATTGCTCGCACTGGCCGTGGGGCCGACCGGCGTGGTCTTCGCGCAAGCGCCGCAGCCGGGAGCCGCGCTAAGCAAGCGGCTTGCCGACCATCCGCAGCAGAATCTGGTCGTCGTTGCGCGGCCGTTCGAGGACCCCGTCCCCGAGCAAGCGCCCAGGCTCGACCTCATTACGCTGGTCCTGAACTACCACGACATCAGTTATCTTCCGGTCGATCGCGCGAAAATGAATGGGCGGCTGTTCGCAGCGCTCAAGCCCGGAGGCCGCTACGTCATCATCGATCATTCGGGACGCAGCGGCACCGGCATTTCGGAAGGCAAGACGCTGCATCGGATCGACGAGGCAATCGTTCTGACCGAAGTGCGAAAGGCCGGGTTCATACTCGATGCCGAGAGCGACTTTCTGCGCAATCCCGCCGATCCTCGCGAACAGACGTCAACCGGCTCGCCCATCCCCACCGACAAATTCGCGCTGCGTTTCGTCAAGCCGCGGTGATCGCCAGCGCCGCGCGCTGCATCGCGGCCAGACTCCATGATCGGGCGCGACTTCTGACAATCGGAAATCAACGGTGAACCACTCGACGCTGCTTTCGACCGTCCGCGGGCAATGGGACACCGACATCGTCCCGCAGCTCACCGACTACATCCGGATTCCGGCGAAGTCGCCGCATTTCGATCCGCAGTGGGAAAGCCACGGCCATATCGAGCGCGCCATCGCGCTGGCGCACGCATGGGTGCGCCAGCAGCCGGTACACGGGCTGACGGTCGAGATCGTCCGCCTGCCGGGCCGCACGCCGCTGCTCTATTTCGATATCTCCGGTGCCGGCGATCGCACGGCGCTGCTGTACGGCCATCTGGACAAGCAGCCGGAAATGACCGGCTGGCGTCAGGGCCACGGGCCGTGGGATCCCCTCTACGAGGACGGCAAGCTCTATGGCCGCGGCGGAGCCGACGACGGCTATGCGGTATTTGCCGCGCTGTCCGCCATCGGTGCGCTGCAGGCGCAGGGAATCGCGCACGCACGATGTGTCGGCATGATCGAAACCTGCGAGGAAAGCGGCAGCTACGACCTACCCGCCTATCTCGAGGCGCTCGCGCCGCGGATGGGCCAAGTCGATTTTGTCGTCGGACTCGATTCCGGCTGCGGCGATTACGAGCGCCTCTGGGCAACGACCTCGCTGCGCGGTCTGGCGGGCGGGAATCTGATCGTCGAAGTGTTGACCGAAGGCGTGCATTCGGGCGACGCCAGCGGCATCGTTCCTTCGTCGTTTCGCATAGCGCGAAAGCTTCTCGACCGGATCGAGGATGCGTCGACCGGAAAGGTGTTGCCGCCCGAATTTCATGCGCCGATTCCGGCGGAGCGCGCCGAGCAGGCCAAGCGTGCAGCGGACATCCTGGGCGAGATCGTGATAGGCAAGTATCCGTTCGCCGGCGCGACGCAGCCGATGACCAGCGATCGTGCGGCAGCGCTGCTCAATCGCACCTGGCGTCCCGCGCTTTCGGTGACCGGCGCCGACGGCCTGCCGTCGATCGCCGACGCCGGGAACGTACTCCGCCCGCAAACCGCATTGAAGCTCTCGCTGCGCCTGCCCCCCACTGTCGACGGCGCCACGGCGCTCACCGCGATGCAGCGCCTGCTCGAGGCGGACCCGCCGTATGGCGCGACCGTGCGTTTCGCCGGCGAATCGGGCGCGACCGGGTGGAACGCGCCGCCGACCGCCGCCTGGCTCGCGCGCGCGATCGACGAAGCCTCGGCGCATTTCTACGGCAAGCCGTCGGCCGCAATGGGAGAAGGCGGGACGATCCCGTTCATGGCGATGCTGGGCAAGCATTTTCCCGACGCGCAGTTCCTGATCACCGGCGTATTGGGTCCGCACGCCAATGCGCACGGACCGAACGAGTTCCTTCACGTGCCCTATGCGAGCAAGCTGACCGCGTGCGTCGCCTTCGTGCTCGCGGCGCATGCGCAAAGGCGCTAGCGCTCGTCGCTGCGAATCGCGGTCCGAATGAACACCCGATGCGTGGCTCGCGACCGCTGACAGGCCGCCTTCATTGAGCAAGCATCGCCCCGCAAAGGCCCAGACCCTGGCCCTCGACCGGCTGCTTTTGCAAGCGGTCCTCGCGTATCGCGCCGACCGCATGGACGAGGCGGAAACCGTCTGCAGGCAGATCATGGCGGTCGAGCAGCGCCACGCGCCGGCGACGCTGCTGCTGGGGATGATCGCCGGCCGGACCGGGCGCCGGACGTTGGCGATCGAGCTCCTGCGCAAGGCCGTGGCGCTCGATCCGCAATCTGTCGACGCCCGCAATACGCTCGCTGCGAATCTCCAGGCAGACGGCAACCAGGCCGAGGCGATTGCTCTGTGGCGGCAGGCGATTCGCCTGAAACCGGACGACGCCGGTGCGCACGATAATCTCGGCGTTGCCTGTCTCGACGAGCGCAAACTGCCGGAAGCGCTCGCCTGCTTCGAAGAGGCGGTCGCGCTGGAGCCCGACGTGGCTGCGCATCACTACCACTTGGGCATCGCACTGCAGCGCGCGGGCCGGGACATCGACGCGGCGACGTGCTACAGCAAGGCGCTACGCCTTGACGCTGATTTCGCCGACGCCGAAGCGCGCCTCGGAAGCGTTGCATTGCTGCAGGGTGATCCTACGGTGGCGAACGCATATTTTCGCCATGCAGCGGAGCAAGCCAGTACGGCGCCAGGCAAGATCCAGGTGGCGGCCGTCCTGGCCGAGATAGGACAGGTGGCAGTCGCGGCCGATTGCCTGCGAGAGGCTACAGCACTGGATCCACTGGCAGCCGACGCGCATGCGCGGCTCGGGTCACTGCAGCAGCAGCAGGGCAGGTTCGACGAAGCCACCGCGAGCTTCGAGCGCGTCCTTGCCTTGCAGCCAAGAAATGCAGACGCTTGTCTCGGCATCGTCACTGCGCGCAAGATCGCCCCGTCGGACCAGGCGCTGCTCGATCGCATCACCTCCGTCTTGACCGATGCGGTGCTCCCCGAGCAGGACCGCGCGACACTGCACTACGCGTTGGGCAAGGCCTGTGACGACTTGTCCAACTACGAACAAGCGATGCGCCATTTCGACCAGGCCAATCGGATTTCGGCAGCGCGCCTCAAACGTGCGGGCAGGACGATCGACAAGAAGTCGCACGCGGCCAATGTCGATCGCATGATCGCGAGTTTCACAAAGGATTTATTCGACCGCTATCGCTCGCTCGGCTCCAGCAGTGAGCTGCCGATCCTGATCGTCGGCATGATCCGCTCGGGCACTACGCTGGTCGAGCAGATCGTATCCAGCCACCCCGAAGTGGCTGCCGGCGGCGAGCTCCGCTACTGGGGTGAAAAGGGCAAGGAGCAAGGCGACGCCGCCGCCGGGACGCTCGGCGCGTCCGAGGCGCATCGGCTCGTCGACGGCTATTGCCGGGTGCTGCGCGCAGGTGCATCGCATGCCGCGCAACGCGTCACCGACAAGATGCCGACGAACTTTTTTTTGCTGGGTCTGATACATCTGCTACTGCCGCGGGCGCGCATCATTCACTGTCGGCGCGACCCGGCCGATACCGGCCTGTCGATCTATTGCACGCCATTCCCGCGATCGCCCGACTATGGACACGACCGCGGCAACATCGTCTTCTACTACGAGCAGTACGCTCGACTGATGGCGCACTGGCGCAGCGTGCTACCGGCCGATCGCTTGTTCGAAGTCGACTATGAGGCGCTGGTAGACGACCGAGAGCAGATGACGCCGCGACTGATCGACTTTTGCGGCCTCGATTGGAACGACGAATGTCTGCGTCACGATCGCAATGCGCAGGTCATACGTACACCCAGTGCATGGCAGGCGCGGCAGCCGGTGTACACGAGATCGGTCGCGCGCTGGCGTCACTACGAGCCCTGGCTGGGCGAGTTGCGCCGGCTGGTTCGCAATGCGCCGTGACACGCCAGCGCGCAGCGACTAGCGTAAAGGCAATAGAAACGGCGGCCTCGGGAACCGAGTCCGCCGTTGCGTGCGAGGTTCTGAAGCCAGCGCTACTTGGTCTTGCGGCGGCGGATCAATCCCAGGGCGGCGAGGCACGCGCCGATTAGCGACAGCGAGCCCGGCTCAGGAACGGTCGGTGTGCCGAAATCGATGTAGGCCAGCACCCCATTCGGCCCCCCGCTGTTGTGCTGATCATAGACGGTCTCCGAAAGCCCGTTGGGATCGAGGCCCAGCCAGCCGATGAAGGTACCCGTCACGTTACTGGCGGGACTGAACTGCGAGAACACGTCCAGGCCGTTGTATTTTGCCGTGAACGTCACGTCGAAGTTGCCGACAAGCGCGCAGTAAAACAAGCCAACGACGCAAGCGGGATCCGAGAAGCCGGTCCCAGGGTATTCGTCATCGTAGTCGTAGGCAAAGAGGTTGCCGGCCACAAGAGGGCC
>JBDTXW010000223.1:0-4473 GCA_040005975.1 Betaproteobacteria bacterium
CCCTCGGCCATCGCGGCCATCTTCGCCCAAACGACGTCGGGATCGACCGCGGCCTGCCCGACCCATGTACCGAAGCCGCAGTCGCTTCCGGCGATCACATTTTCTCTGCCGACAAGTTTCGCGTAACGGCCGAGGCGTTGCGCGATGAGCTCAGGATGCTCGATGAAGTTCGATTTCGATTCGATCACGCCAGGAATGAGCAGCTTGCCGTCGGGCAGCTTGACTGTCTCGAACAGCTTCCATTCGTGAGCGTGGCGGGGGTTGGCAGCCTCGATCGCGATAGCGCTCGGCCGCGCACGGAACACGATGTCGATCACGTCGGCTAGGGGGACGTCGCAGTGATGCGGGCCTTCGTAATTGCCCCAGCAAAGGTGCATGCGCAGCTGCTCGGGAGGAATATTCGCGACCGCATGGTCGAGGGCCTCGACGTGAAGCTGCGCCTTCTTGCGCCACTCCGCAAGGCTCAGGTCGGCATACTGAATGTGCCGTCCCATCCCGAGATCAGGGCAGTCGATCTGAAGGATGATGCCGGCCCTGGCGATCGTCTCGTACTCCTGCCGCATGGCCTCCGCGATCGCGAAGAGGTACGCTTCCTCGGTAACGTAGTGCTCGTTGCGAAAAAACAACGACACCACGCCGGGCGACGCCGCCGTCATGAACGCTTCCTGGGCCTTGACGGTGGCCAACGCGGCCTTCAGATGGTCGACATCGGCCTGCGCCGCCTGCGGATTACGCACGCCGATCGCTGCGTTGCACGCGGGCGTCTTCCGGCGTGAACGCCCCGGATCGCCGAAGACGCGCCTGGCGAGGTTGGGGAAGTCTGCCAGATCCTGATACACAAACGTGTTGCCGGTGCCCCCGAACCCGCTCAATCGATCCTTGATGTAGGTGGCATAGCTCGGCTTGCTCATCTCGCCGTCGTTGATCACGTCGACGCCTGCTCCGGCCTGCTTGCGGACGACCTCGTCGACGGCAGCGGCCACTCGCTGCGAGAGCGCGGCGGCGTCGACCGGCACGCCTTCCTCCTGGGCGTACATCATCCGGATAAGGTCTTCGGGCCGCGGCAGGCTGCCGGTGTGGGTCGTCAGAAACCTGTCGGTGCTGCGCTTCATGACGGATCCTTTGCGAGGGGCGCCGACTGCTTGGCTAAAACGTAGGGAAACTAACCGAGCGAACATAAGGCGTCAATCCGCCACCCGAGGGGTTCTGGTGCAGAAGCAAATGACTGACCATCACGGCCGAGGGCGCGGCCGGGCACCATGGGCGCCGACGCCGGAAATTTGCTATCGTCGTGTCGGGCCGGCACTTTGGCCACGTCTGGAGGGTGATCATGGAAACGGTTGCGAGTAGCCAACCGACGATGCCACGGCGTCACAATGCGCTGGGCGTGCATTCGCTGAATTGTTTCGTGTTCTCGGTTCCGGATCTGGCACCCGCCGAGGCGTTTTACCGGTCATTCGGGCTCGACGTGCGACGGGACGGCAATCGCCTCGACCTCTACACGCACGGGCATCCGCACCGCTGGGGCAGCGTTTACGCGAACGGCGCACCGAAGCGACTCCAGTACCTGAGTTTTGCCACCTACGCGGACGATTTCGATGCGCTGACGCAGCGCGTGCGCAGCGCCGGTGCCGCGGATCCTCATCCGCTCTCGGACGGGCAGGGCGTGTGGACGCGTGATGCCGACGGCACTTCGATCCAGGTCGTCGTCGGACCCAAGGTGTCGCCGGCCGTCAAGGCAGAGGACACGCGGGTGCCCCCGCCACAACCCGGCAGGGGCGCCGCGTCGGGACGCAGCGCCGCCGCGCCGGTGCGGCCGCGGCGCCTGTCGCATGTGCTGATGTTCTCGCCTGGCGTGGCGCGACAGGTAGCGTTCTATGAAGGCATCCTCGGCCTGCGGTTGTCAGACCGCTCCGGCGAAATCATCGCATTCATGCACGGTCCGCATGCGAGCGATCATCACATGGTTGCGTTTGCCAAATCGGAAGGGCCGGGGTTGCATCATTCGAGCTGGGATGTCGGCCATTTCGACGACGTAGGGCTCGGTGCCGAGCTCATGAAGGCGAAGGGGTACGGCCGCGGGTGGGGCGTGGGCCGGCATGTGGTGGGATCGAACTATTTCTACTACGTGCAGGACCCGTGGGGAAGCTGGGCCGAGTACTCGTACGGCATCGACTTCGTTCCATCCGACGTCGAATGGCAGGGCGCCGATCATCCGCTGGAGGATTCGTTCTACATCTGGGGTCCAACCGTCCCCGACGACTTCGTCGTCAATCGCGAGCAACCGCAAACTGCCTGAACCGGCGGCGCGCGAGAACAACGGCACGACACGCGGGCGGGATCCGCGCCGCCACGGCGATGCCGAGGGCAATGTCTACGGAGGAGGAAAGTTCGATGAACACCCGACACCGCTTGACCCGCTCGCTGGGCGCCGCCGTTTGCGCCTTCGCGCTCGTGACGACCGGCGCGCACGCGCAGGGCGGCCAGGCGCCCATCAAGATCGGCAGCACGCTCGCGCTCACCGGGCCGCTTGCTGCGACCGGGCTCGTGCACAAGGTCGTCGGCGAGCTCTACGTCGAGCAGTTGAACAAGCGCGGCGGCCTGCTTGGTCGGACCGTCGATTGGATCGTCAAGGATGACCAGTCGAAGCCCGACCTCGCGCGCACGCTCTATGAGCAGCTCCTCACGGTCGACAAGGTGGACCTGCTGATGGGTCCGTACGCCACCGGGGCGATCCTCTCCGCGATGAGCGTCGCGCAGCGCTACGACAAGGTACTCATCCACCACACGTTCGGTATCCCGTCGCTCGCCAAGTATGACAAGCAGTTCCCGGCCTGGTCGCTCGGCCCCGATCCGGCGAACACGGTCCCGACCACGGTGTTCAACGCGCTCGCCGCATCGCCTAAGCCCCCGAAGACGATCGCGGTGGTGACGAGCAAGTTCCCGTCGGTCCACTTCATGTCGCTCGGCGCCCGCGAAATCGCGAAGAAGCGCGGGCTCAACGAAGTGCTGTTCCTCGAATGGGACTTCGGCAATCTGGACTACGGTCCGATCGCGGCGCGCATCAAGGACGCCAAACCCGACTTCCTCTGGGTCGGCGCGCTTGGACTCGAGGGCAACCAGCTGCTCGAGGCGATGAACAAGATCGACTACACGCCGGCTGAGCATTTCTACATGTACCCGGCGCCGGGTCCGATGTCGAAGTCGCCTCTCGCGAAGAACGCGCTGTCGATGACGATGTTCGAAGAGCATCCGCCTTTTACTAATGCCCCCGGCGCGGCCGAGTTCATCGCTCTCTACCACGAGCGGGCGGCGAAGGCGGGCATCCCCGACACCAATGTCGAGGTGCAGGCTGCGGCGTCGTACACGGCGTGGCAGATCCTCGAGGCGGCCGTTCGCGCGACGAACAGCCTCGACGACGCGAAGATGGCGGCATGGCTCAAGGCCAACCGCGTCGACACGATCCAGGGCAAGTTGCGCTTCGACGGCCCGAGCAACTATGGCGATGACCTGATGCGCGTCAAGCAGGTGCAGAACGGGCGCTGGGTCACCGTCTACCCGAAGGAGTACGCGGCGCCCGGCGCGACACTGCTGGTGCAATGACGCTTCCGAGCGGGACGCTGCTGGCGCAATCGGCGCTCTCCGGCGTCTTCATCGGCAGCATGTACGGGCTGCTGGGGATGGGGCTCGGCCTCGCGTGGGGTCTGCTGCACATCATCAACCTGGCGCACTTCGGGTTCGCGTTCCTCGCGGCGTACCTCTGCTATCAGCTCGCGAGCGTCGGTGGCATCGATCCGCTGCTGACGCTCGCGCTGATCGTCCCGCTGTTCTTTGCGCTGGGCATGGCCGTGCAGTGGCTGCTGTCGCGCTTCGCGGTGTCGCCGCTCAACTCGCTCCTCGCGACGTTCGGCCTGACCGCGATTATCGAGGCCGCCATCCAGTACTTCTGGACCGCCGATTTCCGCAAGCTCGAATCCGTCTATTCCGGGCAGAAGCTGCGCGTGGGCACGCTGTTCGTGCCGATGCCCGAACTGCTGACGCTGGTGCTGGCGCTGATGCTCGGGTTCGGCATCTGGGCGGCGATGCGCTACACGAGCCTTGGGCGCGCGCTGCGCGCACTGGCCGAGGACGCGCCTATGGCGGCGGCCTTCGGCGTGAACCGGCGCGCGCATGCGTTGCTGCTGGCTGGCGTGTGCGGCGCGCTCGCCGGCATCGCCGGCGTCTGTCTCGCGCTGTCGTTTACGCTGACGCCGTCGCAGATCTACGCGTGGGTGGGCGTCGTATTCGCCGCCGTGATGCTGGGCGGACTGGGTTCGCCGCTGGGGCCGCTCGCCGCCGGCATGGTTATCGGCGTCAGCGAGGCGGTGACGATGGTGTTCGCCTCGCCGTCGTGGGCGCCGATCGTGTCGTTCTCGCTGCTGATCGCGCTGCTGCTGCTGCGCCCGGGCCGCGCCTGAAACTCGACCGGACGCT
>JBDTXW010000224.1:0-4456 GCA_040005975.1 Betaproteobacteria bacterium
AGCTGCAGCGGATAATTCCACGGACTGATGATGCCGACGACGCCCAGCGGCTGCCTCTCGATCCGGCTCGTCCCGGGCTGCAGATAGAGCGGCGTCCGCACTCGCCGCGGCCGCATCCAGCGCGCCAGATGCCGGCGTGCGTGGCGTATCGCGACCCGGACGACAAAGAGCTCGGTCAGCCGCGTCTCCTGCGCCGGCCGGACCCCGAAGTCGGCGCCAATCGCGCCGATGATGTCCGGCTCGTGGCGTTCGATCAGCGTGGCGAGACGATCGAGACGATCGCGCCGGACCGCGTGCGACGGACAGCGCTCCTCGGAGAAAGCGGCCCGTTGCTGCGCGAACAGCACAGCGATGTCCGCTGGCGAGGACGACGGCGTGCTCATCGGATGCTTCTCTCGACGTTGCGACGAAACGCTAACGCGCCTGCCGCGCCGCGGCGATCGCATCGAGCAGGGTTGGCGGATCGTGCGCTCCGGACACGGCGATGCGTCCGTTGAAAATAAAAAACGGAACGCCCTGGATGCCGACGCTCCGCGCCTCGCGGTCCTCCGCGGCCACCTCGTCGCTGCCCTCGGCGGACTCAAGCATCGCGCGGACTTCGCCCGGGTCGAAGCCCGCCGCGACCGCCGCGCGGACGAGCTCCTCGCGGTCGCCCAAGAAACGTCCATCGATAAAGTAGGCGTGGAACAGGCGCTCGACCAATGCACCCGCCGCATCGAGATCGCCGCGATTCTGCGCCCACGCGACCAGCCGATGCGCCTGCAGCGTGTTGGGCTGCATGAAGATCCGCTCGAACGCGAACGGGATGTCGACCTCGGCGCCAACCGCGCGTACGCGCGAGTAGATTTCGGTCGCGCGGGCCGTGCCGCCGAACTTGGCCGCAAGATAAGCCGCGCGCGGCATGCCGCCTGCCGGCATGTCGGGGTTGAGCTGGAACGGATGCCAGCGCACGGCGATGTCGAGCGCGGGTTCGAGCGCCTTCAATTCACCCAGCGCCGCTTCGAGCTTGCGCTTGCCGATGTAGCACCAGGGACAAACCACGTCGGAGACGACGTCGACTGCAAGCGTGCGCGAGGCTGGGTCGGCGGTGGGACTGCTGATCAAGGATTTGAACTCGAACGGGAAAGACGCGCTGGCGCGGGCCCATTGTAGTACGGCCGCTGTCGCGCGCGAAGCGCACTCGACACAACGGCAACAATAGGTTCAACTAGCGTCCCGGTTGCACCGACCCGATTCTTTTTCCTGCCGACCGTGACGACGCCGCAACGCTGGGACGTTTTCTGTTCGATCGTCGACAACTACGGCGATGCGGGCGTCGCGTGGCGGCTTGCCCGCCAGCTCGTCGCCGAGCATCGGCGCCACGTCCGCCTGTTCATCGATGTGCTGCCGGTACTGGCTCGCATCGCCCCGGACGTCGATCCATCCCGTGACCGGCAGCAGGTGCAGGGCGTCGATGTCGTGCGCTGGGGTGGGGCGGATGGTCCTATGCCGCCGACGACCCCCGCGGACGCCGTGATCGAAGCGTTCGGCTGCGGAGTTCCGCCCTCGTACCTCGACGCGATGAGCGTGCGGGCGGCGCCACCGGTCTGGATCAACCTGGAGTACTTGTCAGCCGAAAGCTGGATCGAAGGATGTCACGGCCTCGTGTCGCGCCATCCGCGGCTGCCTTTGCAGCGTCATTTCTACTTCCCGGGATTCACGGAGCAAAGCGGCGGTCTGCTGCGTGAGGCGTCTCTGCTTTCGCGTCGCGACGCATTCCAGACCGATGCTGCCGCGCGCGCGGCATTCTGGCGCTCGCTCCGCGTCGCGCCGCCGCCCGAAGGCGCGCTCGCGATTTCGCTCTTCTGCTATCCGAACCGGCATCTGTCGCCGCTGCTCGATGCATGGGCCGACGGGGATGTTCCGATTTGCTGCATCGTGCCCGAGGGCGTGGCCGCCGGCGAGCTCGATCGATGGACCGGCGGCGCGGTCCCGCACGCGGGACAGGTTGTCGAGCGTGGCCGGCTATCGCTGGCAGGCATTGCGTTCGCTGCGCAGGATGTCTACGACCGGCTGCTTTGGGCCTGCGACTTGAATCTGGTGCGCGGTGAAGACTCGTTCGTGCGCGCGCTTTGGGCGGCGCGTCCCTACGCGTGGCAGCCCTACCCGCAGCCTGACAACGCGCAGCAGGCGAAGCTCGAAGCGTTCCTCCAGTGCTATGTGCGCGCGATGCCGCAGCCGAGCGCGGCCAGCTTCCTCGCATGGCACCGGGCCTGGAACGACGCCGCCGCTGCGGACGCTTCGCCCGATGCGGACGCTTCGGCCGCCCGGCTGTGGGGCGCACTCGCGGGCGAGTTGCCGAGGCTCGCCGAGCACGCGCGGCGGTGGACGGCCGAACTCGCGACCCAGCCGGATCTGGCCGTCAGGCTGGTCAGAATGGTCGATGGACTGGTATAATTTTGGGTTTCGCGGGCTCCGCAGGGGCCCGCCTTTGGACAAGAAACCAACCATGCAGGTGCAACCATGAAAACCGCGCAGGAAGTCCGCGCCGGCAACGTCATCATGATCGGCAAGGACCCGATGGTCGTGCAGAAGGCCGAGTTCAACAAGTCGGGCCGCAATGCATCGGTGGTCAAGATGAAGCTCAAGAACCTTTTGAGCGGTTCCGGGACCGAAACCGTCTATCGGGCCGACGAGAAATTCGACATGGTGCAGCTCGAGCGCCGCGAGGTCACGTATTCGTACTTTCAGGATCCGGCGTACGTGTTCATGGATGCCGAGTACAACCAGATCGAGGTCGACCGCGACAATATCGGCGACGCCGTGCATTATCTCGAGGACGGATTGCCTTGCGAGCTCACCCTCTACGAAGGCAAGCCGATTTCGGTCGAGCTCCCGAATAGCGTCGTGCGTGAAATCACCTATACCGAGCCCGCTGTGCGCGGCGATACGTCGGGCAAGGTATTGAAGCCGGCCAAGCTTGCGAGCGGAATGGAGGTCCAGGTGCCGCTGTTTGTCGCGACCGGCGACCGGATCGAAATCGACACCCGAAATGGCGAATATCGCCGGCGCGTTTGACCTGCGTTGCGAGCGTGATTCCAAGGCGCCTTTCGGGCGCCTTTTCTTTTGGCGGGTCGAGCCCGCCATCCGCCACAATGACGACGTCATAATGCAGCCGCGGGGCATGCTTATTGCCGATTAGATGGCATGCCGCGCGCGATGCGGTGTGATCCACAGCCAGGCGCGTAGCCGGGCGGCGATCCACAGCATCGATGTCGGGCGCCGCGCGTCACTTGATACACCACGCAGGGCACCCCACAGGTACGAGCGCGTCATCGGATGAGGTAACGGCGAATCGTTGTAACCGACAAAGGATCGAACAGAATGGCGAGCGCATTGCACGGCGAACCCCAACGTCGATTTCCGCAGGGCAAGCAGCCGGTCACGGACGTGGTCGGAAGCATGCTGCACGCCAAGAAATTCCGGCCCAAGGAGCGCCTGGCGATCGAGCAGATTTGCTCGCAGTGGGCGAGCCTGGACGATATACTCGATGCCGCAGCCGGCCCGAGAGAACCGATCGGCGAATTGCTGCTCGAGGCTGGCCGACTGACGCGGGCACAACTTGCCCGCGCCCTCACCGAACAGCAGTCTTCGAAAGAAAGACTGGGACGGGTGCTCGTGCGCAAGGGTTGGCTCGGTGAAGCCGAGCTCGCCGCATTGCTCGCCTTTCAGGAGCGTCTCGACGCCGCGCGCGCCCGACGCGCGGGCCCGTTGCAACTGGGCAACCTGCTGGTCAGCACCGGAAGAATAACGTCCGAGCAGCTAAACGACGGCATCGCGCGGCAAACACGATCGCACGAACGCCTGGGCGAGGCGCTGGTAGCCTCAGGCGCGATCAGCGAGCGCGAAATCGCCCGCGGGCTGAAGTTGCAGCGCATCCTGGTCGGCGTCGCACTGGCGGCGGCATTTGCGCTGTGCGGCAGTCCCAAGCCCGCGCGCGCAGCCTCCGGCTTGTCGGCGATGAAAGTATCGGCAAACGTCCTTCCGTATCTTCGCCTGCAAGTGCTCAAGCAGGCGTCAACGCTCAATGTCACGCCGGAAGATGTCGCGCGCGGCTACATCGACGTCGCGGCTGCGACCGACCTGATGGCCCGAACCAACGACCGCAACGGCTTTTCGTTGAGCTTCGACGCACGGTCCGGCGTGTTTCGCAAGGCGCAGGTGACCGGGCTGGCGAGTGGTGTCGAAATCGGTCCGGAAGGCGGAATGACCCATCAGCCCTTTACCGGGAACCAGATGCTGATGCACCTGAGCTACCGCTTCTTTCTCGCTCCCGAGGTCGGGGCTGGCAGCTATCCCTGGCCGCTGCAGATTTCCTCGACGGTGATGAACTAGCGCGATCCGGTTAGGGATTGACCGAGAGGACGACCGTGTCGCTGTAATTGCCGACCGGCGCGTCCTGGCCCGGGTCGATCTT
>JBDTXW010000225.1:0-4450 GCA_040005975.1 Betaproteobacteria bacterium
ACGGTCTTCATCCAGGCGAGTTTCGGTGCGCCGACCCAACCGGCGACCCTTCGTGCGACGGAATTGATAACCGGCAACCAGGTCAATGGCCTGTTCACGATCGTGCAACAAGGGGCCCTTTCAGTCCTGCCGAGCGATGCGACGATTACCGCTCCCGATAACACCGGTTGCATCGCTGGGTTCGCCATCGACTATCGAGTCTTCGGTGGGACACCGCCCTATTCGGCCTCTGCGTCTGTCCCGAACGCGGTCACACTGCTCAATGCCGTAAACATCCCGTTCGCCGGCACGTTTACGGCGATCACCACGGGTATTTGCGCCAATCCGGTGACGATCACCGTCGTCGACGCAACGGGCGCCAACACGACTGCCACGCTGCATAACCTGCTCGGACCGGCGCTTCCGCCGCCACCTCCGCCCGCAGACGTGGTTGTCCTAACGCCCGGATCGTACAAATCGCCCAGCTGTACCGGCACTACCTTTACCTTCATCGTTTCCGGAGGCATCCCGCCGTACAACGTCGCGGTCATCGGCGGTACCCCCACGCCGGCGGTGGTGCCGGTGTCCCCGGGCACGTTCAGCATCTCGAACCTGCTAACCGGAACCGGACACCACATCATCAAGGTCGGCGATGCGAGCACGCCGCAACTTACCGCGAACGCGTTCGTCGACTGCAACTAGCGATTCCGGCTTACTGACGCAGCGATAAATTCGACAGAGGGGCGCTTGCGCCCCTCTTTCTTTGCCGTTTTTCGTTCACGCAGCCAATACCGCGCGAAGCTCCGCCGCGCTGACGCCACCGCGGATTGAGGCCCGGCCCAGCGCATCCAGCAGCACAAAACGCATCGCACCCGCGGCCACCTTCTTGTCGCGCGACATCAGCTCGATCCAGCGCTCGACCGCGAGCGCCGGCGGCTGTACCGGGAGGCGCGCGCGAGCGAGCAGATCCACGACGCGTTCGGCGTCAATCGCATCGAGATGGGTGATGCGTCGCGACAGCTCGGTAGCAAGCGCCATCCCGGCGGCGACGGCCTCGCCATGCAGCCAGCTGCCATATCCCATCGCCGCCTCGATCGCATGGCCGAAGGTGTGGCCGAAGTTGAGCAGCGCACGTGCTCCGGCTTCACGCTCGTCGGCAGCAACGATTTCCGCCTTGATGCGACAGCTCTCGCTGACCGCGTGCTCGACCGCGGCCGGCTCGCGCGCGAGCAGTTGCGCCATATGCGCTTCGAGCCACTCGAACAGTGTCAGCTCGCATGCTGCGCCGTATTTGACGACCTCGGCGATGCCGGCGATGTATTCGCGGTCGGGTAAGGTCGACAAGGTGGCGGTGTCGATGATGACGGCCGATGGCTGATGGAACGCGCCGATCATGTTCTTGCCCAGCGGGTGATTGACCGCCGTCTTGCCGCCGACCGACGAGTCGACCTGGGCGAGCAGCGTCGTCGGCACTTGCAGCAGCGGCATGCCGCGCTGATAGGTCGCGGCGGCGAAACCGGCGAGGTCGCCGATGACGCCACCGCCGAGAGCGACCAGCAAGGTCGAGCGCTCGGCGCCGAGTTCGAGCAGGCGCGTATGAATGCCATACAGGGTCGTCCAATCCTTGTGCGCTTCGCCATCCGGCACGATGACGACGTCGCAGCGAATGCCGCTGTGCACCAGCGCGGCTTCCAGCGGCGCGAGATGATGCGCGGAGACGACGGGATTGGTGACGATGATCGCGCGCGCAGGACGCGGCGCCGCGAGCAATTCACCGGCGCGGGCGAGCAGCCCCGCGCCGATGTGGATGGGATAGCTGCGCGCGGCGAGCGCGACGGTCAGCGTCGGCATCGGTGGGCGGGTTCGAGAGCTAGGCCTGCGCGGCGGCGCGCAGTTGCTGCTCGAGCCGCTGCGCGAGCCGGATGACCTGCTCCTGGTCGGACTCGACGACGAAGTCCGCCGTCTCGCGGTACAGCGCGTCGCGAAACGCGTAGATCTCCTTCAAGCGTTCATAGGGATCGGGCGCCTGCAGCAATGGACGATGCTTGCTGCGCTTGGTGCGCTCCCACAGCGTCGCCGGCGTCGCGTGCAGGTACAGCACCGATCCGTTCTGCTTCAGGCAGTCGCGGTTGACCTGGCGCAGTATGGCGCCGCCGCCGGTCGCGAATATCGTATGCGTCTGCACCACGTACTCGGCGATGATCGCCTGCTCGCGGTCGCGGAATCCGGGCTCGCCTTCCAGTTCGAAGATAACGGGGATCGACACGCCGAGGCGCCGCTCGAGCTCGCTGTCGGCGTCGTAGAACGCCTTGCCCAGGCGCTTGGCAAGCAGGCGCCCCAGCGTCGACTTGCCGCTGCCCGGCATGCCCACCAGAAAGAGATTGCCCCGATGCATGTGCATCGGGGCATTCTAGAGCATACGACGCCGGAGGGCGGAGCAGGGGCCCCGCGCGAAGCGCGGGGATGCGACCCCGGAGGCGGAATGGCCGGCGAATCGAACAGAGCAATCTGTCGTGGCCGGTCTGAGCCGGGGGCGGGCGGGCGAGGGCGCGGCCGCGCGTTTGAGCCGCTAGCGTACCGCGGTGACCGATTCCTTGACGATGCGCGGCGTCAGGAAGATCAAGAGCTCGGTCTTCTCGATGTTCTTGTTCGTCGTCTTGAACAGGTAGCCGAGATACGGCAGGTCGCCGAGGAACGGAATCTTGGTGACGTCGTTGTTGACCGTTTCCTCGTAGATGCCGCCGATGACCGCGGTGTCGCCGTTGTTGACGGCAATCTGCGTGATGACGTTCTTGGTGTCGATCGCCGGAACGAATCCGCCGCCGGCGACCGGAACGAACTGCCCCACCGAGTCCTTGCGGATCTCGACCGTCATGATGATGCGGTTGTCAGGCGTGATCTGCGGCGTGACGTCGAGCCGCAGCACGGCCTTCTTGAACTGGACGGTCGCCGGGCTGTTGCCGGTGCCGGGCGTCACATAAGGGATCTCGGTTCCCTGCTCGATGCTCGCCTTCTGATTGTCCGCCGTCACGACACGCGGGCTCGACACGACCTTGCCGCGGCTGTCGGCGTCGAGCGCCGAGAGCTCGAGGTTGATCAGGTTGCCGCTGCCCAGGTTGATCAACGTCAGCGCGAGCTGTCCGGCAGGATTGGTTACCGGCAGGTTGACGTTGAGCTGCGGCGAATCCGAATAGCCGGCGCTGGCCAGCCCCGACGCGAGCTCGAACGGCGTCTGCGTGCGCGTCTCGCGGGTGGTCGTCGCGCCGCCGCTGCTGCTTACCACCGGCTGCGTGTTCAGGCTGCCGCCGATGCCGCCGGCGTAGCGCTTGTTCAGCGTGAATCCGGTCTGCATGCCGAAGCGCACGCCGAGCTGGCGGCCGAACTTGTCGTCGGCGATGACGATGCGGCTTTCGATGACGACCTGTCGCACGGTGACGTCGATCTGTCGGATCAGCCGGCGCACTTCCTCCAGCCGGCCGCCGGTATCCTGTACGAACAGGATATTGGTGCGTGCATCGACAACCGCCGTGCCGCGCTTGGACAGGAATTTGCCTTCCTTGTCCGACAAGAGCGCCTTGATCGCATCGGCCTTCTGGTAGTTGAGCTGGAACATCTCGGTCTGCAGCGGCTCGAGGTCATTGATCTGCTGCAGGGATTCGAGCTGCTGCTTCTCCTTGACGGCCAGCTCTTCACGCGGCGCGATCAGAACGACATTGCCGTTCTTGCGCATGTCGAGACCCTTCGTCTGCATGATGATGTCGAGCGCCTGGTCCCACGGAATGTCCTTCAGCCGCAGCGTGAGGCTACCGGTCACCGTGTCGCTGGTGATGATGTTCAGGCCGGTAAAATCGGCGATCACCTGCAGCACGGCGCGCACTTCGACGTTCTGGAAGTTGAGCGACAGCTTCTCGCCCTTGTAGCCCGCACGCGTACCCTGCGTCAGGCGATTCGGGTCTTCCTGGATCGGCTTGACCTCGATGGTGAAGCGGTTGTCGGTCTGATATGCCGAATGCTCCCAGAGGCCCTTGGGCTCGATCACCATTCTGGTGTTGCCGGCCTGCTCGAAGGTGTCGATCGTCATCACCGGCGTGGCGAAGTCACCGACGTCGAGTCTGCGTTCGAGATTTCGCGGCAGCGAGGTCTTGATGAAATCGACGATCAGCGTCTTGCCTTGCTGCCGGATGTCGATGCCGGTCGTCGTGTCGGACAGGTCGACCACGATGCGGCCCTCGCCGTTGCGGCCGCGCCGGAAATCGATGTCGCGCAGCTGGTGCGCCGCTTCCCCGGGACGCGCCTCGGCGAAGCGCGATACCGTCGGCGCTTCCGCCGCCACGGCGGCAGTCTCGCTCAGCGTGACGATGACCGTGTTGCCTTCGATCTGGGTTTCGAACGACTGCGGCTTGTTCAGGTTGAAGACGACGCGCGTGCGATTGCCGGCCTGCACGACGTTGACGCTGCGCAGCGCCGGATC
>JBDTXW010000226.1:0-4422 GCA_040005975.1 Betaproteobacteria bacterium
ATGACCTTGCCGATGCCGACGGCGTCCGCGATCGCCGATCCGGACATGCCGGCGAAGATGATGTTGGCGACCACGTTGACGTGTCCCAACCCGCCGCGGAAGCGTCCGACCAGCACCAGGCAGAATTTCAGCAACCGGTCGGTCAGGCTGCCGGTATTCATCAGATCGGCGGCCAGGATGAAGAGTGGTACCGCCAGCAGGACATAGCTGTTGAAGAGTCCATTGAGGATCTGTTCGGCCGCCGTGCCGATGTCGAGGCCGGACAGCACGAAATAGAACACCGACGCAGCGATCATCGACAGGCCGATCGGCAACCCCAGGATTGCGAGCACCACCAGCACGATGATGCAAAGAATGAAGTGGCTGGGCATGGTCACAGCGCCTCGACTTCGGGCTTGTCATGCGCGGCGGGCGGCGCCCCGGTGATGGCGCGCCATGCGATGTATGCCTGCTTGACGACACACGCGACCACGAAGATCACATACACCGAGTACATGACGTCCAGACGCATGTGGAGATACGCCGTGTGCTCGCGCTTCATGAAAGCCACGTAGTTCCAGGACGCCGGCAGCGATGTCAGCAGCAGAACGACGAACGCAATGCTCGAGATCGCCGTGAACGCCCGGCGGACACGCGGAGGAACCATCGTGTAGACGATGTCAAAGCGGATTTCGTCCGCGTCCGAAAGCACGAACGCGGCACACCAAAGCACGACCCACACCCAGCACAGGACGGTCACTTCCTCGGTCCAGCCGAGCGGTTGGTTCAGCACATAGCGAAACGCGATTTGCAGCAGGAACGACACGAACATCAGCCCCATCAGCAGGACCGCGATGTCGTTCGCGCGGCGCCGCAACCAGCGTCCCGCGGGCGTAATTCCACCCTGTTTCATTGAATCCCCGCCGATGTCCAGTTGGTGCGACGGCCAAGGTTCTTGCACCACCCGGCCGCGGGCGCGCGTTGGTGATCGGCCGCCGCGACGTTCAATCGCGATGGCCGGCGCGGCCGTCCAGCCGCGCCGTGCCCTGGATTACAGCGCGTTGATGCGCTCGAGCGCGCCCTTCGGCCATTCGCTGCCGTATTTGTCGACATATTTCTTCTGCGCGAAGGTCCGGAATGCAGCAATGTCGGGCGTATAGATCTTCTTGCCCTCCTTCTTGAAGTACTCGACGACGTCCTTCTCCTGCGCGACGAATTTGGCCGTGTAGTTGTCCACGGCCTTCTCCGCTGCCTCCTGGAAACGCGCTTGCTGCGCCGGCGTCATCGCGTCCCAGAGCTTGGTCGTGATCACCATGACGTCGTAACCCAATACGTGCGAGGTCAGCACGAACTGCGTGGTGACTTCATCGAATTTCATGAGCCGACTGGCGACCAGCGGATTGTCCTGGCCATCGATCGCGCCCGACTGCAGCGCCGTGTACACCTCGGCATACGCCACCGGCGTCGGATTGACGCCGATCGATTCGCCCAGGAACTGCCAGTATTCTCCCGGCGGCATCCGCAACTTGATTCCCGCGAGGTCGGCGGGAGTGCGGATCTGCTTGTCCGGCTTCAAATTGATGTTGCGCGATCCGAAATAGACCGGCGTGATGACCTGAATACCAAGCTGGTCACGCGCCATCTTGATGAAGTCCTTCCCCACGTCGCTCTTGAAAGTCTTTTTCAGGTGGTCGACATCGCGGAAGAGATAGGCGGAAGTCATCAGCGACCAGGCGGGAATCTGTTTCGAGATGTCCGCCGGCGCGAGGTTGCACATCTCGAGATTGCCGCGCTGCAGTGCGACGAGCTCCGTCCCCTGCTTGAACAGCGTGCTGCCCCAATAGGGCTCGAAGTCGTAGCTGTCGCTGATCGCGGCGGCAAAGTTCTTGTACGCCTCGGTGCGCAAATCCTGCTCCGTGAAGGCGGAGCTGAACCGCAGCTTGGTCTTCGCCTGGGCAAGGGCTTTCGGTAGTGCGCCGAGCGCCAGCATCGACGCTCCGGTGGTTAGCATCCTGCGACGGGTAAAAGTCGACTGCATGGTGTGTTCCTCCTTTAGTGGCGTAGCCTGTCGTGTCACCTGATGATTCTTGAATCATCACATAAAACGGACTGTCTATGATAATCTCAGATTCGTTCAGGACGACAGCTTTTTTCCGAAACCCTTTCCCCTGGCATGAATAGCGAACTCCCCCAGATCTCCGGCCGCCGGCGACGGCCAGCACGATCGGTCGCCAAGGCGGCTCGCCAGGCAATGCCCGCCGAGCCCACGGACGCCGCACCGCCGGCGGGTGCTACCGTCGGTGAACTCACCTACCGCCGCATTCGCTCTGACATCGTATTGGGCCGACTCCCGCCCGGCCGGAAACTGCCGCTCGACCGGATGCGGCACGATTACGGCACCAGTGTCAGCACGTTGCGCGAGCTTTTCAATCGTCTCGCCTCCGAAGGCTTGCTGGTGGCCGAGGGCGCGCGGGGCTTCCAGGTCCCCGCGGTCTCGTCGTCGAATCTGCGCGAGATCGCCGCGATGCGCCAGCTTCTCGAATGCCACGGCATGCAGGAATCCTTCACCCGCGGTGACCTCGAGTGGGAAGGGCGCGTCCTCGCGGCCCACCATATGCTTGCGGCGACCGAGAAGAGAATGGCGAGAGGTGAGCCGTGCTCTCCGGAGATCTGGCGGCGGTACGACTGGGCGTTCCACCTCGCGCTGATCTCCGCCTGCGGGTCGCGCGTACTTCTCGAGGCCTACGCCGCGATCTGCGACAAGTATCTTCGCTATCAGATGATCGCAGCGATCTTTCGCGGCCAGCTCGCCGCGGACGAGCACGACATTCTTCTCGAATGTGCGCTTGCGCGCGATTACAAGCGCGCGCAGAAGACACTGGTGACGCACATTCAGGATTGCGTTACGCAGATGGCATCGGTATTGGACGCTGGGGCCGCAGTCAGTCGCACTGTACGCGTCGCCACGCTGTGAGGGCATGATGGCGGGCCCCCTGCGCATAGGCGTGCTGGGCGCCGCGCGTATCGCACGCGTGTTCGTCGAGGCCGTGAAGCCGTCGTCCAAAGTTGTCGTCGCGGCGGTCGCGAGCCGCGACCCGGAGCGGGCCGCGGCGTTTGCCCGCGACACCGGAATCCCGCGCGTTCATGCGAGTTACGACGCGCTCTTCGCGGATCCGGAGATCGATGCAGTCTACGTTCCGCTTCCCAACAACCTGCACGCGCAGTGGTCGATTCGCGCCGTGAGTGCCGGCAAGCATGTGCTCTGCGAGAAACCATTGGCGCCCTCGGCGGCAGAAGCGCGCGCGATGTTCGACGCGGCGAAGCGTAACGGGGTCTATCTGGTCGAGGGCTATCCGTATCGCGCCCAGCCGCAAACGGTGAAGATGCGCGAGTTGCTCGCCGATGGCGCCATCGGCCGTGTGCAGATGATCCAGGCCGCGTTTGGATTTCCGCTCACCGATGCGGCGAATATCCGGATGGATCCCGGCCTTGCGGGCGGTGCGCTGATGGATGCCGGCTCATACCCCGTCAGCCTGGTCCGGACGATCGCCGGCACCGCACCGCATCGCGTGCACGCGATGTCGCGCTGGGGCGCGTCCGGCGTCGACACGACGACGCTGGCGACGCTGGAGTTTGCCGACGGCTTGCTCGCGCAGATTTCCTGCACCTTTGCCACTGCGCGCCACCGGCATGCCTTCATCGCCGGAGATGCCGGCTCCATCGCGACGACGTATTTCAACGACACGTCCGTTGCGTTTCCTCCGCTGCTCGAAGTCAAGCGCGGCACGGGCTGGGACGCGGGGCGGGAAGTGATCGAGACCGCCGCGACGAGCGGATTCCTGGCCGAAGCCGAGGCATTTCACGATCTCGTGCGCTCGGGCTGGGCGCACTGGACGGGGGCGACACCGGTCGAGTCGATCGACATCGCCGTCACGCTCGAGGCGCTCGCGGCCAGTACGCGCCAGGGTGTGCCCGTGATCGTCGGCGAATAGGCAGCGAGTCTTGGCCGTTCGCGCTTCCGCCTGCTGATCCCAGCGCCGGCGCGACTAACCACTCTGCGGAGCCGCGATGTCGCTACTCGGAAAAGCTGCGCTAGCCATGTGGTGGGACATGGCTCCCGACGCGAAAGCGGAGTTCGAGGACTGGCACACGCACGAACACTTTCCGGAGCGAATGGCAATCCCCGGCTTTCGCCGCGGCACGCGGTGGACGAGCGCAACCGGGGGCGAGGGCATCTTCGTCATGTACGAAATGGACTCGCACGCGACACTCTCATCGCCGGCTTATGTCGCGCGCCTCAATGCGCCAACGCCATGGTCCACGAAGATGATGCCCCACCATCGCAACATGGTGCGTAGCCAATGTCACGTTGTGGAGAGTCGCGGCGGCGCCGTGGGAAAGCACGCGCTGACGGTGAGGTTCTCGCCTGAGTCCGGTCGAGAC
>JBDTXW010000227.1:0-4401 GCA_040005975.1 Betaproteobacteria bacterium
ACCCCATGATCTCCAATATCCTCACCAAGATCTTCGGCAGTCGCAACGAGCGTCTGCTCAAGCAGTACGCCCAGACGCTGCACAAGATCAACGCGCTGGAGTCGGCGACCGCCGCCAAGTCCGACACCGAGTTGAAGGCGATGACCGCAATCCTGAAGGAGCGCGTCGCCAAGGGCGAAGAGCTCGATGCGGTCATGCCCGAGGCATTCGCGGTCGTACGCGAGGCCGGCAAGCGAACGCTGCAAATGCGCCATTTCGACGTCCAGCTGATCGGCGGCATGGCGCTGTACTACGGCAAGATCGCCGAAATGCGCACCGGCGAGGGCAAGACGCTGGTCGCGACCTTGCCCGCGTATCTGAACGCGCTGACCGGCAACGGCGTCCACATCGTCACCGTCAACGACTACCTCGCGCAGCGCGATGCCGACTGGATGGGCCGTATCTATCGTTTCCTCGGGTTGACGGTCGGCGTCAATCTGTCGCAGATGAACCACGACGACAAGCAGGCCGCGTATGCCGCGGACATCACCTACGGTACCAACAACGAGTTCGGTTTCGATTATCTGCGCGACAACATGGTGTTTCATGCGCCGGAGCGCGTGCAGCGCGGCCTGTCGTACGCAATCGTCGACGAGGTCGATTCAATCCTGATCGACGAGGCGCGCACGCCACTGATCATTTCGGGCCAGGCGGACGACAACGTCGAGATCTATTACCGTCTGAACGAGCTTGCGCCGAAGCTGACGCGGCAGGTGGAAGAGAAGGGCGCCGGCGATTACTGGGTCGACGAGAAGGCGAACCAGGTGCTGCTGTCGGAGGACGGGCACGAGCACGCCGAGGGGATACTGACCGAGGCCGGCCTGCTGCCCCCGGGCACGAGCCTTTACGACGCGCACAACATCGCGCTGATGCATCACCTGTACGCGGCGCTGCGCGCGCACGCGCTCTATCATCGTGACCAGCAATACGTCGTGCAGGAGGGCGAGGTCGTCATCGTAGACGAATTCACCGGACGCCTGATGTCGGGCCGGCGCTGGTCGGACGGTCTTCACCAGGCGGTCGAAGCGAAGGAGGGCGTGCCGATCCAGCGCGAGAATCAGACGCTGGCGTCGATCACTTTCCAGAACTATTTCCGCATGTACGACAAGCTCGCCGGCATGACCGGTACGGCGGACACCGAGGCGTTCGAATTCCAGCAGATCTACCATCTCGAAACCGTCGTGATACCGACGAACTTGCCGATGATCCGCAAGGACGAAAACGATCTGGTGTTCCGCACGTTCCAGGAAAAGGTCGACGCGATCATCGCCGACATCAAGGACTGCTGCGAGCGTGGCCAGCCCGTTCTGGTCGGCACGACGTCGATCGAGAATTCGGAGTTGCTGGCGCAATTCCTGGTCAAGGAAAAGCTGCCGCATGAAGTCCTGAACGCGAAGCAGCACGCGCGTGAGGCGGAGATCGTCGCGCAGGCCGGGCGGCCGAAGGCGATCACGATCGCGACCAACATGGCGGGACGCGGCACCGACATCGTGCTCGGCGGCGCGATCGAGCCCCGGCTGCTCGCGATCCGGGAAGACGAGACGCGCTCGCAGACTGACCGGGATCTGGAGATCGGCCGGCTGCGGGGCGAGTGGCAGCTGCTGCACGATAAGGTCATCGCAGCGGGCGGGCTGCACATCATCGGCACCGAGCGCCACGAATCGCGGCGCATCGACAACCAGTTGCGCGGCCGTTCCGGACGCCAGGGCGATCCGGGATCCTCGCGCTTCTACCTGTCGCTCGAGGATCCGCTGCTGCGCATCTTCGGCGGGGAGCGGCTGTCGGGAATCATGCAGCGGCTGAAGATGCCCGAAGGCGAACCGATCGAGCACCCGATCGTCAACCGGTCGATCGCCAAGGCGCAGAACCGGGTCGAATCACGCAACTTCGACATTCGCAAGCAACTGCTCGAATACGACGACGTCGCCAACGACCAGCGGCGCGTGATCTACCAGCAACGCAATGAATTGCTCGAAACCGACGACATCTCGGAAACGATCCGCAACATGATCGCCGGACAAATCGAAGAAACGGTCCGGCAATACGTTCCGCCCGAATCGGTCGAGGAGCAATGGGACGTGCCGGCGCTCGAAAGCACGCTGGCGGCCGAATACCAGCTGCGCGTGCCGGTCGGCGACTGGCTGAAAAGCGAGCCGGAGCTCTCCGACGAAGCGCTGCGCGAACGCGCGCGCGAGTTCGCACAGAAGCAATACGAGCAGAAGCTCGGCCTGGTCGGCCAGGAGCTCTTCCACCAGTTCGAGCGCAACCTGATGCTGCAGACGCTCGACCAGCACTGGCGCGAGCATCTGGGGTCGCTCGATCATCTTCGTCAAGGCATTCATCTGCGCGGCTACGCGCAAAAGAATCCCAAGCAGGAATACAAGCGCGAATCGTTCGAGCTTTTTTCCAACATGCTCGACCGCATCAAGCAGGACGTCGTCAAGATCGTCCTCACCGTGCAGGTCCGCTCCGAGCAGGACGTGCAGGCGGTCGAGGAGGCCCCGCCGGTGTCCAACGTACGCTACCAGCATGCCGACTACGATGCGGCGCTGGCCGCGGCGCCGGACAAGCCTCCCGCAGCGCCACCGCCGTTCACGCGCGCCGGACAGAAAGTCGGCCGCAACGATGCGTGTCCCTGCGGTTCGGGCAAGAAATTCAAGCACTGCCACGGCGCAATCTAGGCCCGACCAGCAAAGCCAAAGCGCGCGGGCTGGCCGAATCGCCCGCCCGCCCCGTCGCGGCGCGTTGCGAGCCCTGCGGTAGAATCCGCCGGAGCCTCGCTCGCGCGCCATTCATGCCGGTCAACTACCATCCGCCCACGCCCGAGCAGCTGCTGCCGGTTGCCGGGCTGACGCTGGGCACCGCGGCTGGCCGCATCAAGAACTGGTCACGCGATGACGTAGTCCTGATCGGACTCGATGCCCGATCGCGCGCCGCGGGCGTCTTTACCCAGAATCGTTTTTGCGCCGCTCCAGTGATCGTCTGCCGCGAGCATCTGGCGCGCGGAGAGGCGACGCGCGGGCTTCTGATCAACGCGGGCAACGCCAACGCCGGGACCGGCAGGCGCGGCATCGATGACGCGCGGGCCTGCTGCGCCGCCGCGGCGCGGACGCTGTCCTGCGCCGAACACGAGGTGCTGCCCTTCTCGACCGGCGTCATCATGGAGCCGCTGCCGGTCGACCGGATCGTCGCTGCGCTGCCGCAGTGCCAGGCAACGCTGTCGCCGACGGGCTGGGACGCGGCGGTACGCGCGATCATGACCACCGATACCGTGCCGAAAGCCGCGTCGCGCCGGGTAGAGATCGACGGTGCGGCCATCACCGTCACCGGCATGGCCAAGGGCGCAGGCATGATCGCGCCCAATATGGCGACGATGCTGGCTTTCGTCGCGACCGATGCCCCGGTGGCGCGATCGCTGCTCGCCGAGTTGGCGACGAGCCTGGCCGCGGCGTCGTTCAATCGCATCACCATCGACGGTGACACGTCGACCAACGACAGCTTTGTCGTCGTCGCCACCGGCAAGGCGCCGATCGCGCCTATCGATCGCTCGGACGATCCTCGCTTGCTGTTGCTGCACGCCGCGCTGGAAGCCGTCGCCGTGGAATTGGCGCAGGCGATCGTGCGCGACGGCGAGGGTGCGACCAAGTTCATCACCATCGTCGTCGACGGCGGCCGCGATGCCGACGAATGCGACAAGGTCGCGCGCGCTATCGCCGACTCGCCGCTGGTCAAGACGGCTTTTTTTGCCTCGGATCCCAATCTTGGACGGATCGTCTGCGCGATTGGCAACGCGGCGATCGGGGATCTCGATCCGGCCTGCGTGTCATTCTGGCTTGACGATGTAATCGTCGTTGCGGACGGCGGGCGGGCCGTGAGCTATCGCGAGGAGGACGGCAAGCGCGCGATGGCCGGGGCAGAGATCGGCGTGCGCGTCGCGCTGGGTCGCGGCGCCGCCGCGGCAACCGTGTGGACCTGCGATCTGTCGCATGGCTACGTCACGATCAACGCGGATTACCGAAGCTAGCGACCTGATGAAAGAACGCGACCTCGACCGATTGCTCGTACGTGCCGAGGCGCTGCTGGGCCGGCTGGAGGCGCTGCTGCCGGCGCCGCCGTCCCCCCCGGACTGGAAGGCGCGGGCATTCCGCTGGCGCAAGCGGGCACAGCGCGGACACCTGCAAGCGGTTTTCCATCCGCACGCAATCCGCCTGGATGATCTGGTGGCGATCGACGCGCAAAAAGCGGCGATCGACGCGAACACGCGGCAATTCCTCGCGGCGCTGCCGGCGAACAATGTCCTGCTCACGGGCTCGCGCGGCACCGGCAAGTCGTCGCTGGTGAAGGCGATGCTGGGCAAGTACG
>JBDTXW010000228.1:0-4383 GCA_040005975.1 Betaproteobacteria bacterium
CCTGCGCCAGCACGAGGTCGGTGTCGCGCGAGCCGCCGTCGACGACGTAGCCCAGAACGCCGCGTGCCGCGAGGGTCTGCGCGGAAAGCTCGCCCATCAATGCGATCTCGTGGTTGTTCGGCTGGCACACGATCACGTGACCCGGCGGCGCGCGCGACAACAGCGTGCACCAGGACAGAAGCGTCTCGTCGCGGGAGCGCGCCCGGTCGATGCGACCGGATACGGTCCAGACGGGCCCGGCCAGGCGCGTGCCTGGTGCGATCGCCTTGATCGCCGGCGGAAGCACGCAGCGCTCGTGCCCCAGCATGCGCAGCACGTCGTGCAGCGCACCCGTGTAGCACTGCGCGAGCCTTCGGGTCAGGTCGTCCTGCGGCACGGCGCGACTCACGGTCCGATGCCCCGTTCAGAACAACGTCAGTTGCGCGCGCTGCGCCGCGGTGCGCGGCGGTTTGAAGATCGAGGTGTCCATCGGCGTGCGCTCGCGGTTGAGGCCGAGCCGGCGCGCTGCGATATCGAAGCGGCGGGCGATCAGGTCGGCGATTTGCCCTTGGCCACGCATGCGCGAACCGAAGTTCGGATCATTGTCGCGGCCGCCGCGAATCTGCTGCACGATGCTCATCACGTGCCCGGCGCGCAGCGGATAATGCTGCACGAGCCAGTCGCGAAACAGCGCCTTGACCTCGAACGGCAGGCGCAGCATCGTCCACCCGGCGTACGCCGCGCCGTCGGCAGCCGCGGCCTCGAGGATCGCTTCCATATCCTTGTCGGTCAGCTGCGGAATGATCGGCGCCGTCATGACCCCGACCGGGATGCCGGCGGCGGAGAGCGTCTTGATCGCGGCAAGCCTGCGCGGCGGCGCGGCGGCGCGGGGTTCGAGCTTGCGCGCGAGCTCACGGTCGAGCGTCGTGATCGAAACGTAGACGCGCGCGAGATTCTTGGCCGCCATCGGCGCCAGAATGTCGATGTCGCGCTCGACCAGCGCCGACTTGGTGACGATGGACACCGGATGCTCGCACGCAGAGAGCACTTCGAGGATCTGCCGCGTGATTTTCCATTCGCGTTCGATCGGCTGGTATGGATCGGTGTTGGTGCCCATCGCGATGGCGTCGCAGACGTAACCCGGCTTGCCGAGCTCCGCCTCGAGCATCGCCGCGGCATCGGGCTTGGCGAAGAGCTTGGTCTCGAAGTCGAGTCCCGGCGACAGATCGAGATAGGCGTGTGTCGGGCGGGCGTAACAGTAGACGCAGCCGTGCTCGCACCCCTGGTACGGATTGATCGACTGGGTGAAGGGAATGTCGGGGGAATCGTTTCGCGCGATGATCGTTCGCGCGCGCTGCAGCGTTACCGTGGTCTTCAGCGGCGGCGGGGCATCGTCGTCCGCGCCGTCGGGCGGCGTCCAGCCGTCGTCGACCGCTTCGCGCGCGTCGCGTCGAAAGCGGTTGCCGGGATTGAATGTCGCGCCGCGGCCCTTGGTGGGCGCTGTCGGTTCCCCGCTCAACGGCTCATCCCACCAGCTTCGCGTCCATCGTGATCGTCGCGTTCAGCACGCGCGACAGCGGACAATTGGCCTTCGCGCCGGCGGCGATCTCGGCGAATTTCGCCGCATCGATCTTGGGCACCCGCGCCCGCGTCGTCAGGTGCACGGCGGTAATCGTCCAAGCGTCGGCGACCTTGTCCAGCGTCACCGCGGCTTCGCTGTCGATCGCCTCGGCGGTGAACCCCGCGTTGTTCAGCGCGAACGACAGCGCCATCGTAAAGCAGCCGACGTGGGCGGCACCGAGCAACTCTTCCGGATTGGTCCCCTTACCCTCGCCGAAACGCGCGTTGAAGCCGTACGGTGCGTTTTTCAGAACGCCGGACTGCGTCGAGATCGTGCCCTGACCTTCCTTGACGGTGCCCTGCCAGCGAGCGGATGCCTTGCGTTGCATGGTTTCCTCCGGAGCGTGCGCGTTGGCGACAATGGATTATATCGAGCCGTCTTGCGCTTGCAGTGTAAGCCGCCGGGCGCCATCGGCCAAGTCGCGTGCGCGCACCCGCCCGGCGATGCGCTACCATACGTCGGCCCCGGTGCTACGCCGCCGCCTCGCGATGACCAAGCCCAAGACGACCCACTTCGACACGCTGAGCTTGCACGCGGGGGCGCGTCCCGATCCGGCAACCGGCGCCCGCGCCACGCCGATCTATCAGAGCGCATCGTTCGTCTTCCCGGACACCGATCACGCCGCCTCGCTTTTCAACATGGAGCGCGCCGGCTACGTCTATTCGCGCATCGCCAATCCAACTTGTGCGGTGCTCGAAGAACGCATCGCCGCGCTCGAAGGCGGCGTCGGGGCCATTGCGGTGGCGAGCGGTCAGGCGGCCTTGCATCTGGCAATCGTGACGTTGCTGGGCGCGGGCTCGCACATCGTTGCCTCGCGCGCGTTGTACGGCGGCTCGCACAATCTGCTCGATTACACACTGCCGCGCTTCGGCATCGCGACGACATTCGTCGACCCGCGCGACATCGATGCCTGGCGCGCGGCGATCCGTCCGGAGACACGGCTCGTGTTCGGAGAGACGCTCGGCAACCCCGGTCTTGACGTGCTCGACGTGCCGCAGGTCGCCGCGCTGGCGCACGATCACGGGCTGCCGCTGCTGGTCGATTCGACGTTCACGACGCCGTATCTGATGCGCCCGTTCGAGCACGGCGCCGACCTTATCTATCACTCGGCGACCAAGTTCCTGTCCGGACACGGCGTCGTGATCGGAGGCCTGCTTGTCGATAGCGGCCAGTTCGACTGGGGCGGGACGGGTGCGAGCGCCGGCAAGTTCCCGACGCTGACCGAACCGTACGCCGGCTTCCACAACATGGTGTTCGCCGAGGAATCGACGACCGCTGCTTTCCTGCTGCGCGCGCGGCGCGAGGGTATTCGAGATTTCGGAGCGTGTATGGCGCCGATGACCGCGTTCCAGATCCTGCAGGGGATCGAGACCTTGCCCTTGCGCATGCAGCGTCATGTCGACAACACGCGACTGATCGTCGCGTTCCTGAACGCGCATCCGCTGGTCGAATCGGTTGCCTATCCAGAGCTGCCCGGCCATCCCGATCATGCGCTCGCGCAGCGGCTGCTGCCGCGCGGCTGCGGAGCCGTGTTCAGTTTTGCGATTCGCGGGACGCGCGAGCAGGGCCGCAAGTTCATCGAGTCGCTGCGCCTGTTCTCGCATCTCGCCAACGTCGGCGATGCCAAGTCGCTGGTCATCCATCCAGCGAGCACGACCCACTTCCGGATGGCCGCCGGCGAGCTCCGGGCGTCGGGTATCACCGAGGGCACGATCCGCCTGTCGGTGGGACTGGAGCATCCCGACGATCTGATCGAAGACCTGTCGCGCGCGCTGCACGCTGCCGGCAAGCCCTGAAACCGCGCCGCTCCGAACAACGCCCCAGCGTCCCAGTCGTGTACGTCACCGTCGAGGGCGATCCCGTCTATGTCTATACCGGCACGCGCGCCTTCGAGCGCGCTCGGCCGACGATCCTCTTCGTTCACGGCGCATCGAACGATCACAGCGTCTGGGCGCTGCAAGCGCGATATTTCGCGCACCACGGCAACAACGCGCTGGCGGTCGACCTGCCCGCGCACGGCAGGAGCGGCGGCGACGCACGGCCGTCGATTGCTTCGATCGCCGACTGGATGAGCGCCTTGCTCGATGCGCTAGGTGTCGATCGCGCCGTCGTGGTCGGTCACAGCATGGGCGCGCTGGCGGCACTCGACATGACGGCGCGCTATCCGGCGCGCGTTCGGGCGGTCGCGCTGCTCGGTCCGGCTGCACCGATGTCGGTAAGCGACGTTCTGCTCGATGCGGCGCGCGCCGGTGAACATCTGGCGTTCGAGCTGATGACTGCCTGGACGTTTTCCGCCGTCAGCCATCTCGGTGGCAATCGTCAGCCCGGCTTCTGGATGACGACCAACGCGCTGCGGCTGATGGAGCGCTCGCGCCCTGGCGTGCTGCATGCCGACCTCGATGCCTGCCATCGCTACGCCGGCGGGCTCACCGCGGCGGCGGCGGTTGGCTGCCCGGTTCTGCTGGTATTCGGCCAGCGCGACCTGATGGTGCCGCCGAAGGACGCCGGACCGCTGCTCGACACGCTGCCCAACAAGCGGGTCGTGACGATTCCCGAATGCGGCCACAGCATGATGGCCGAGGCACCCGACGCCGTGCTCGATGCCCTGCGCGAATTTACGGGAAGCTTGCCGTGACGGCTCAAGCCGCCGTGCGCCACTTGATCGAGCAGCCGATGCTCGCGGTCTGCTGCGCGGGCCCGCGGCCGGTGCGCGCCACCTGCAGCATCGCCTCGTAGAGCTCGCGCGGGGCGTCGGGCTTCGGCGCGCGCCCCGCGTCGTCGAG
>JBDTXW010000229.1:0-4368 GCA_040005975.1 Betaproteobacteria bacterium
GCGCGGCAGAAAATGATCGAGCACAATCTGCGGCTGGTCGTCAGCATCGCCAAGCATTATCTCAATCGGGGCCTGACGCTCGCCGACCTGATCGAGGAGGGCAACCTCGGTCTGATTCACGCGCTGGAGAAGTTCGATCCCGAGCGCGGCTTCCGTTTCACGACCTATGCGACTTGGTGGATACGGCAATCGATCGAGCGCGCGATCATGAATCAGTCGCGCACGATCCGGCTGCCCGCGCATGTGGTCAAGGAGCTCAACATCGTCCTTCGCGCGATGCGCCACCTGGAAACGCACGGCATGCTGGGGCAGGGGCGCGATCCGACGCTGGACGACGTCGCACATCTGCTCGGCAAGCCGGTCGAGCAGGTGCGCAAGGTTCTGGGCTACAACGAGCACGTCACTTCGCTCGATGCGGGGTTCGACGTCGATTCGGGCCTGTCGATCGGCGACCAGTTGAGCGACGAGGATGCGCCCGGACCCGAGCTGCTGCTGCACAATTCCGAGATCGAGGCCTGGGTCAAGCAATGGCTGGACGAGCTCGCCGAGCGGCAACGGCTCGTGATCGAGCGCCGCTACGGATTGAACGGCTGCGACGTGGCCACGCTCGAGCAGCTCGCCCGCGAGCTGGGCGTCACGCGCGAACGTGTGCGCCAGATTCAGTCCGAAGCGCTGGAAAAGCTCCGTGCAAGGCTGCGCCGCAAAGGGCTGTCGCGCGACGCGCTGCTTTGACGTCGCGGGGGCCCGGCCCCGGCCTCCCTGCGCTAGGCGATCGCGCGCAACTCGCGCGCCGGCGGCAACGCGCCGACACTCGTGCGCAACTCAGCGATGATTTCCGTACGTCGCGCCGCCGCGGGACCGTAGCGCAGCAAGGCATAGCGCTCGGCAATTCCTTTGATCAGCGCTGCACGCGCCGGCCAGCGCGACGCGACGCGATCGGCGTAGGCCAGCGGCCCTTCATCCGGCCGGCGCTCGAGCCCGGCACGCGCGAGCCGCCGACAGGCCGCTCGCCACAATGCCACTTCGGCCTCGACCTGCGAGCGGCGCAGCCGCGACAATCCGAGCACCGCGATTCCCCAGACGAATGCCGCGGCGGCGAGCAGCGCGACGACGCGCCACGGTGGCGCATCTTTGAGCCCGATGTCGCGCAGGAAATCACTTTGCCGCTCGAGATTGAAGCCGACAAAGCCGCGCTGCCAGTGATAGTTGACGCTGTCCCAATGCAGGCGCAGGCTTTTGAGCCAGGTCATCTCGATCCGCGCCAGGTAGGGCACGCGCTCGCCCGCGGGCAGCGCGCCCCCAATGCCACGCTCGATGCGCGACGGCGCGACCGCCGCGGTCGGATCGACCCGCTGCCACTTCCCGTCGAGCAACGTCTCGGCCCAGGCGTGCGCGTCGGACTGGCGCACGATCATGTATTCGCCGGTCGGATTCATTTCGCCGCCCTGGTATCCGGTAACGACTCTTGACGGAATGCCGGCAGCGCGCATCAGCAGCGCGAAGGCGCCGGCAAAGTGCTCGCAGAAGCCTCGGCGCGTGTCGAACAAAAACCCGTCGACCGGATCGCGTTCGAGCACGTCGGGCGCCAGCGTATAGACGAACGCCTCGGTACGAAACCAGTTCAGCACCGCGGCAATGTAGGCGCGGTCCGATCCGCTGCGCTCGCGCAGGTCGCGCGCGAATTCGATCGTGCGCGGATTGCCATGAGGGAGCTGTACATCGTCCGATGCATCGTCGGCCAACGCGGCGAACGTGCCGACCGTCGCCGAACGCACCGTGTAGCGCACCGCCTGCGTGACCGGCGCCTTCGCCAGCAGCTGCTGGTCGTAGGTCACGATGGCCAGCGCCTCCGCCGCAGGGCCGGCCGGGGCGTCGGGACTCGGTGCGCGCGGCGGTCCGGTCGGATGCTCCAGCGCGAACAACCAGAGCTTGCCGTGCGGCTCCATCGTCACCGTGTAGTCGGCGGGGCGCGCGACCGGACGTACGAATTGACCGGCGCGGAGCTTGTACCGCGGGCGCCAGGTGGCGCCGTCGAAGCGCGCGAACACGGGGCCGCGCCAGTAACGCTGTGATGGCGGCGGCACCGCGCTGCTGAACTCGACGCGAAACGCGACTTCGTCGGACAGCGACAGGTCGCTGATCGAGCCTGGCGACATGCTCTCGGAAAGGCCGGTTCGCGCGCCGCTTTCGAGCGGACTGCCCCAGAGCGGCCCGGCCAGGCGCGGAAATAGCACGAACAGCAGCGCCGCGATTGGCACGCCTTGCAGGATGAGCCGCACTGTCGCGCGCAGATGCGGCCGCCAGGCCTGGCTCGCGCCGGCCGGTGTGCGCAGGACGGCCAGCGCAACGCCCGTCGCAAGGAGCGCCGGCAGCGCGACAATGGCGGCCAGAATCGTCTGCGCATAGAAGAATTGCGTCAGCGCGAGAAAGAGCGCGAGGCAGACCAGAAGTGCGCCATCACGCGCGCCACGCGCCTCGAGGAACTTGATGCCGACCAGTACGTAGAGGAACGCGACGCAAGGGTCCCGCGCCAGGAAATAGCCGTACTCGGCGCGTATGCCGATTCCTGCGGCCAACGCGAGCACCGGCAGCAGCCAGCGGCGCAGATTGCGTAGATTGTTGACGTCGATCGGAAAGATCAATCGCGCGACGACCAGCGCCGTGCCGACGGCGGCGATCCAGCGATCGATATGTGACCACAGCGGCATTTGCGCGCAAAGCAGCAGCGCCGCGAGCGCGCCGAGTTGCGCGCGCGTGAGCGGCGAGGGCGCTTGTCTGGCGTTCATGCCGGATTCGCCTGCCCGTACGAGGCCAGCGCGACCAGCGCGGCGCGGCGATGCCCTGCTCCCTGTCCATGCTCCAGCGCGGTGCCCGGCAGGCGCAACGCGAACGCGCGTGTCTCGCGTTCGGCGGCGAGCACCCACGCGGTCAGACGCGACAGTCGCAATTCGTCGTCCAGCGAAGGCGGCAGCTCCGTCCAGTCGAGATCGACGGCGCCGCTGCCGGCGCCGCCTTCGAATTGCTTGGTGTACCAGCCCGCGCCGCGCGCCACCGCTTTCCATGCGATGCGGTTGTGTGGATCGCCGCGCTCGTAATCGCGCAAGCCGCCGAGCTCGGCATCGGCGGCGCGCGCTGCGCGCTGCGGGTCGATGCCCATCCGGCTTGCTGGCAAGGGTGGAGGCGCCATTTCAGGCGCCGGATAAATGCACGCCGTCAAAGGAAAATGCACGTAGGCCCAGCCGCGCCACAGACCCAGCGGAAAGTCGCTCGACAGCGTGACCCGGCCGAGCGAGCGCAACCCACGTCGCGGTGCGGCCACGCTCACGACGACCGGGCGGGTGGAGTCCGCGGGCAGGTCGATGAGGGCTGCTTGGCCGTCGGACACGGTGACGACAATGCCGTTGCGCTCGCGTGCGCCGCTGGCGAGCGAGAGCGTAAACGCGACCTCGCCGCCGGCGAACGCTTCGCCGGCCGCAATTGGCGAGCTCGCCATGCCGGCGAGGTTGCGAAACGTCGCGAGCAGGGCGGCCGCGACCATGCCCGCGGCGAGGAACGTCATGGCGTAACCCAGCGACAGCGCATAGTTCATCGCCGTCAGCAGCATGATCACCAGCGTCACGATCAGCGCGAATCCGCGCCGGGTAGGCAGGATGTAGATGCGCCGGTGACGCAGAATCACCGGTTCGCGGTCGCCAGGCGCGAGGCGCCAGAAGCGCTGCCGCGCCTGCGCGATCCAGGAGCCGGCAACCACCGGCCTCAGGGTAGCGGCACGGCGCGCAGCAGGGCCTTCGCCTGCGGCCCGCCGGCGCGTGCACTGCCGGCGAGGCGATGGCCAGCGACCGCGGAGAAGACGGCCTGTACGTCCTCGGGCAGGACCATCGGCCGCCCGTCCAGCAGCGCCCAGGATCGACTCGCGGCAACGAGCAGCAGGCCGGCGCGCGGCGACAGGCCGCGATGCGAGCCGCCGACGATACCGCTGCTCGACGCACCCACGCCGCGCGAGGCAGCCAGCAGCGCCTGCACATAGTCGAGCAGCGCCGGCGCGACATGCACGGCAGCGGCTTCGCGCTGCCACGCGAGAAGCGTAGCCGCATCGGCGCAAGGCGCGAGCTCCGCGATGCGCACGCGGCGGTCGCCGGACAGCAGCAGTTCGCGCTCCGCCGCCGGCTCGGGATAGCCCAGCTCGATCGTCATCAGAAAGCGGTCGAGCTGCGATTCGGGCAGCGGATACGCGCCGATCTGCTCGGCCGGATTCTGTGTGGCGATCACAAAAAACGGCTCGGGCAGCGGCCGCGTGTTGCCGTCGATCGAGACTTGGCGCTCCTCCATCGCTTCGAGCAGCGCGCTCTGCGTCTTCGGCGGCGCGCG
>JBDTXW010000230.1:0-4314 GCA_040005975.1 Betaproteobacteria bacterium
CAAGGGCGAGGTGCGCCTGTTCCTCTGGGAAAAATTCGTCGACTCTCCGCAGGGCAAACCGCTGCTGCTGTTCGTCCACGGCTCGTCGATGGCGTCGCAGCCGACGTTCGACCTGACCGTCCCCGGCCGGCCCGACTCGTCGGTGATGGACTGGTTCGCGCGTCGCGGCTTTGCCTGCTGGTGCATCGACATGGAAGGCTATGGGCGCTCGGACAAGTGGCGCGACACCGACGCCGACATCGCCAACGGCGCCGACGATCTTGTCGCAGCGACCGAATACATCCTGCACGTGCGCAGCGTCGGCCGGTCGATGATCTACGGTATTTCGTCCGGTGCGTTGCGCGCGGCACTGTTCGCGCAGCGCCATCCCAGCCGCGTCGAGCGCCTCGCGCTGGACGCTTTCGTTTGGACCGGCGCCGGATCGCCGACACTCGAACAGCGCAGGAAGAAGCTGCCGGAATTTCTTGCCGCCAAGCGCCGGCCGATCGATCGCGCGTTTGTGCATTCGATTTTCGAGCGCGATCATCCGGATACCGCCGACAAGGGCGTCGTCGACGCCTTTGCCGAAGCGATCCTCGCGCTCGACGACTCGATGCCGAACGGCACCTACATCGACATGTGCACGAAGCTGCCGGTCGTCGACCCGGTGCGACTGACGATGCCCACGCTGATCATGCGCGGGCAATATGACGGCATCGCGGCGCTCGACGATCTGATCGAGTTCTTCAAGCGCCTGCCGCATCCAGACAAGCAGTTTTCGATCATGCCCGGCATATCGCACGCCAGCTTCCAGCAGAAGAATTACCTGACCGCCTACCATATCCTGCACGCCTATCTCACTCAGCCGGAGCCGCAGTATGTCGGGCCGGCCGATTGATCCGCGGTGGACTGATACGGGCGCACGCGCCGCGTCGGCATGATGAAGCTTGCCCCCGACGAGCTGGCGGCAATCGCGGCGCGCACGCTCGAACACTATGAGCAGCGCGCAGAAACATTCTGGGAAGGCACGCGCGATCACGACGTCAGCCAGAACATCGACGCCCTGCTGCGGCATATCGAAGGCGAGCCCCCGTTTGCGATCCTCGATCTGGGCTGCGGGCCTGGACGCGACCTCAGGGCTTTGCGCGCGCTCGGCCACGCGCCTGTCGGCCTGGAGGGGTCGGTGCGCTTCGCGGCAATGGCACGCGAGTACAGCGGCTGCGAAGTCTGGGAACAGGATTTCCTGAGCCTTGCGTTGCCGCCACGACGCTTTGACGGTGTCTTCGCCAACGCCGCGCTGTTTCATGTGCCGACCCAGGAATTGCCGCGCGTGCTGCGCGACATCCGTGCGACCTTGAAGCCGCGTGGCGTGTTGTTCAGCTCGAATCCGCACGGAGACGACAGCGAGGGATGGAACCGCGGCCGCTATGGCGCCTACCTTCGCCACGAGACCTGGGGCGCCTATCTTGCCGATGCGGGTCTGGTCGAAGTCGAGCACTATTACCGGCCGGCCGGCCTGCCGCGCGATCAGCAACCCTGGCTCGCCACGATTGCGCGAGTGCCTTGAGCATGCGCATCGCACTCGATGAAATCGAACTGACGGCCGTCCGCGCACAGGGCGCGGGCGGACAGAACGTCAACAAGGTCTCGAACGCCGTCCACCTTCGCTTCGACGTCCGCGCCTCGACGCTACCGGAAACGGTCAAGGCCCGCCTGCTCGCCCGCGCCGACCGGCGCATCACCGCCGAAGGCGTCGTCGTCATCAAGGCGCAGCGTTACCGCAGTCTCGACCAGAATCGCAATGACGCCTTGGCGCGGCTGCAGCGGCTGGTCGATGCCGCCGCTGTCCCGCCGCGACCGCGCAAGCCGACGAAGCCGACCTTGGGTTCGCAGCGCAGGCGCCTCGATGCCAAGGTGCGACGCGGCGAGATCAAGTCGGCGCGCCGGCGGGTTATCGACGATTGACCGACCAGCCTGCGACGCTTCACCGACCCACAAAGAGGTAGGAAACCAGCCTGTCGGTGACGGCGTCCCATGTGAAATGCCGATGCACATGATCGGCCCCCCGCTCACCCATCGCGCGCCAGGCGTCCCGGTCCCGCGCTGCGTCCATCATCAGTTCGGTCAGATGGTCGCGATCGGGTGACAGCGCATCGCCGACGCAGTCATCGCTCAACGTCGTCCGTTCCGGCGTACTGCGAATCCGCCGGCAAAACGTCGCGTCGGTGAATTCGTCGGTCGGTCCACCCGACGTGCAGACTACCGGCAAGCCGGAGGCGGCCGCTTCGAGAACAGGGAGATTGAATCCTTCCGCGCGGTATGGCGCGACATAAACATCGGCCGCGCGATACAGATCGGCCATCTTGTCGCAGGAATAAGTGCCGCCGGTGTAGATCATGCGAGGCAACACGATGTCGCGTTCGCGGGGCGGCAGCTCGTTGAGCGCCGCCTTGACCAGCTCCCTCGAAGGAAAGAGCTCGTCTGCCCCCTTGAGCAAAACGCGGACATCGGGGTCGGACGCGGCGAGGCGCGCAAACGCACCGAACAGCAGATCGATGCCCTTGTTCGGCGTCATCGCGCCAACCGACAGGAAGACCTGATGATGCGTTTCGATGCCCAACGCGGCGCGCGCCGCCGAGCGGCGGCCGGCATCGGGGCACAGCACGCCCGGATCAACGCCGTGCGGCACGACATGGATGCGTGCCGGAGCGAGGCCGAAGCGCTCGTAGGCGAGCGCGCACCAGCGGGACGGCGTGACGACATCGATCGTATCGGCCAGTTCAGCGGCCGACGACAATCCACCGCGCTGCCCTTGCTGCAGCACGCGATGCTCGGGTGTGCCGAAGACGAACTTGCGACCGGAGCGCGGCGGCGCGAAGTCGCTCTGCTCGGCGCGCATGCTCAAGGTCGCTTCCGGAACGAACGTCGCCTCCGGCGGCTGCATCGCCGCGAGGGCGCGCTGCTGCTCCGCGTCGACGATGCCACGGGTCGGCTTCCAGTCGGGATAGTAGTAGGGGTAATCCCGAAAACGCAGGTCGATGTCGCCGCGGCGCAGCAGGCACAGGCAATGCGCCTGCGCCACCAGCGCGTACGAGTGGTGGATGAACCGCCAGCCTTCGAGGAGCAGGCGCCGCGCCCCGCCGCCATCGATTCGCCTTGTCATCGCAGGCATCAGTTGACACCGCTCGCCAGATGATCGCATTGTTTCACCCATGGGCCGCCGGCACCACCCCTGCGGCGAGTGGGCCCACCGCCGAGCGCACCGGGAGAGACGAACTTGCAACTGAACGCGCAGCAGATAGAACGCTTCGACCGCGACGGCTATCTCTTCTTCGACTCCCTGTTCACATCGCGCGAGACCAGCGTCCTGCGGGAGGAAGTTCCCCGACTGTATGCGCAGAGGCGCATCGAGAACGTCAGGGAAAAGGGTGGGGACGCGGTGCGCACCAACTTCGCCGCGCACATGTACAGCGCGCCGTTCGCGCGGCTGGCGCGCCATCCGCGCATGATCGAGCCGGTCGCCGCGCTGCTCGGCGAGCCGGTTTACATGCACCAGTTCAAGATCAACGGCAAGATGGCATTCGACGGCGACGTCTGGCAATGGCATCAGGATTTCGGCACCTGGAAGAACGACGATGAGATGCCGGAGCCGCGGGCGATGAACATCGCGATCTTTCTCGACGAGGTCAACGAGTTCAACGGTCCGCTGATGTTCATCCCCGGCAGCCACAAGCTCGGCGTCATCGATGCCGCGCACGACACGTCGACGACCAGCTATCCATTGTGGACGATCGACCACGAAACGATCGCGCGCCTGGTCGAGCGTGGCGGCATCGTCGCGCCGAAGGGACCCGCGGGGTCGATGCTGCTTTTCCATTCCTGCCTCGTGCATGCCTCGACGTCGAATCTGTCGCCGTGGAACCGCGTCAGCGTCTACTTGAGCCTGTGCGCGGTCTCGAACCACATCCGCCGGTTCAAGCGCCCCGAATACATCGCGCACCGCGATTTCGCGCCGATCGAGTGCCTGCCCGACGATTGCCTGCTTCGCGATTACCCGGTGGCGGTGCCTTGGCGCGACGGCACGCCGGAAGCCGCGCGGCAGCCCGCGCTGGCGGGCTGAATGCGGGCACGAGCTTGAGTCTCTACGCCAAGCTGCGCGAGCGAGCGGCGCAGGGCCGGCCGCTACGAGTCGGCATGATAGGCGCCGGCAAGTTCGGCGCGATGTACCTGGCGCAGGTACCCAAGACGCCGGGCGTGCACGTCGCCGGGATCGCCGATCTCGACCCGGCCGCGGCGCTTGCCAACCTGGCTCGCGTCGGCTGGCCGGCAGAGCGC
>JBDTXW010000231.1:0-4313 GCA_040005975.1 Betaproteobacteria bacterium
AGCGGCAAGATCTACAACGTCGGCAACCCGCGCAACAACTATTCGGTCAGGGAACTCGCGCATATGATGGTGGCGCTCGCGCTGACCTATCCCGAATACCGTGACACCGCGACCCAGGTGGAGCTGATCGACACGACCGCCGAGGCCTACTACGGCAAAGGCTATCAGGACGTCCAGAACCGCGTCCCCGACATCACCAACACGTGCGCCGAGCTTCGGTGGCAGCCCACGGTGACGATGGAGGACGCGCTGAAGCACATCTTCGATGCCTACCGCGGCCAGGTCGCCGAGGCGCGTCAGCTCGTCGACTGACGATGGACGCCGATCGGGTGCAACGGCAGCAGGCCGGTACCGACTTTTAGCCCGCAATGAGCATCCTGGCACTGAAGATCGACGTCGACACGCTGCGTGGCACGCGTGAGGGCGTTCCGGCATTGATCGACATACTGCGCCGCCACCAGATCGGCGCGACCTTTCTGTTCAGCGTCGGACCGGACCATACGGGACGGGCGATCAAGCGCATTTTCCGGCCCGGATTTTTCAGCAAGGTGCGGCGGACCTCGGTCGTCGCGCACTATGGGGTGACGACGCTGCTGTACGGGACCGCGCTGCCCGGACCCGACATCGGACGCCGCGCCGCCGATACGATGCGCGCGGTGCGCGACGAAGGCTTCGAAACCGGACTGCATTGCTGGGACCATGTCAAATGGCAGGATGGCGTCGCCGACGCCGCCGCGGAATGGACGGCGCGGCAGATGCAGCGCGCCTGCGAGCGCTACGCCGAGGTGTTCAAGGAGCCCCCGCGCGTGCACGGCGCGGCGGGCTGGCAGATGAACATCCACGCGCTGCGACAGACGCAGATCCTGGGCTTCGACTATTGCTCGGATGGCCGCGGCACGCATCCGCACCTGCCGGTGTGGAACGCGGAGCTGATTCGCTGTCCGCAGCTGCCCACGACGCTGCCGACGCTCGACGAACTGATCGGCATCGATGGCGCGACGGCCGACGACGCCGCCGCGCGGCTGCTGGCGCTAACCGCTCCGCCAGGCAACGACGGCCCGCAGTCGAGCCACGTCTTCACGCTGCATGCGGAGCTCGAAGGCATGCGTCTGGCGTCCTCGCTCGAGCTGTTGCTCTCTGGCTGGAAGGCGCAGGGCTATCGGCTGTCCTCGCTTCGCCGCCTGTACGAGACGTTCGAGCCGATGGCGCTGCCGCGCTGCGAGGTCGGCCTGGACCCGGTGCCGGGCCGCAGTGGCACGCAGTTTTGCCAGCGGCGGGAGTTTCTCGGCGACGTCGATCTCGCGCGTGCTGCATAAGCGTCGAAACGCGCCTCCCGGAGCCTCGTTCCCCCAACCCTTGCCGGAGCTTGCCATGCCAAACGCCAGAGTCGCCGACTTCAGCGCGCCTTCAACCGCAGGAATGTTCCGCCTGTCCGAGCACCGCGGTCATCCGCTGGTCCTGTATTTCTATCCCAAGGACAATACGCCCGGATGCACGACGGAGGGCGCAGATTTTCGCGACCGGTACAGGGAGTTCGTTCGCGCCGGCGCCCTCGTCGCCGGCGTGTCGCGCGACAGCCTGAAATCGCACGAAAATTTCAGGGCGAAGATGGGCTTTCCGTTCGAATTGATCTCCGATGCCGACGAGAAAATCTGTGCGCAATTCGGCGTGATCAAGATGAAGAACATGTACGGCAAGACGGTGCGCGGGATCGAGCGCAGCACGTTTCTGATCGACGGTAAGGGTACGCTGGCGCGCGAGTGGCGCGGAGTCAAGGTTCCCGGGCATGCCGAAGAGGTGCTCGAAGCGGTCGAGGCCCTCTGATGCCGCAGGAGCGACGAGCCGCCGCGGGGCGGTGCCCTTGTCCCCTTCTCACCACAATCTCTGAGGCTCGAACGTGCCGATGGATGCAATAGCTTGTGTTATCCGCTCGAGCTGTTCTACGATGGGGACGGTACCCACCGCCCCGCTACGCCCGAAGGAGGCCCATGGTCGAGCGCAAACTTCGTCTCGCGCCCCAAGTCACCAAGATCAGTAAGCCCCCATCCTCCAAGCTGTTCGTGCTCGACACCAACGTGCTGATGCACGATCCGACCAGCCTTTACCGCTTCGAAGAGCACGACATCTTCCTGCCGATGCTCACTCTCGAGGAACTCGACAATAACAAGAAAGGCGTCACCGAAGTCGCGCGCAATGCGCGGCAGGCATCGCGCTACCTCGATGAGCTCGTCACCGCTGCGACCGCGATCAGCAGCGGCAGCCTGGCTGCCGGCATACCGCTGAAGCCGCAAAGCGGGGGCGCGGCGACCGGGCGCTTGTTCCTGCAAACCGAGGTGATGGCGACGACCCTGCCACCGTCGCTCGCCGGGGGCAAGGCCGACAATCACATCATCGCCGTAGTCATGCACCTGTCACAGGCGCAGCCGAAGCGCAGCGTCATCCTGGTGTCCAAAGACATCAACATGCGCATCAAGGCGCGAGCGCTCGGCATCGCGGCCGAGGACTATTTCAACGACAAGGTCCTCGAAGATACCGATCTGCTCTACAGCGGCATGCGCGAGCTTCCCGCTGACTTCTGGGACCGCCACGGCAAGGCAATGGAGTCGTGGCAGCAGGGCGGCAACACCTATTACCGTGTGACCGGCCCGCTGTGCCACAGCCTGCTCGTCAACGAATTCGTCTATCTGGAAGGCAAGGGTCCGGGAGAGACGCCGCTCTACGCGATGGTCCGGGAAGTGAGCGGCCGTACGGCGTTGCTGCAGACGCTGAAGGACTACACGCATCACAAGAACAATGTCTGGGGCATTACCGCGCGCAACCGTGAGCAGAATTTCGCGCTCAATCTGCTGATGAATCCCGACATCGACTTCGTCACGCTGCTCGGGCAGGCGGGCACCGGCAAGACGCTGCTGACGCTCGCCGCCGGACTGATGACGACGCTCGAATTCAAGGTGTACTCAGAAATCATCATGACCCGGGTAACGGTGCCGGTCGGCGAGGATATCGGCTTCCTGCCCGGGACCGAAGAGGAAAAGATGAATCCCTGGATGGGCGCGCTGGAGGATAATCTCGACGTGCTCAACAAAACCGACGACGAAGCGGGCGAATGGGGCCGCGCCGCGACGCGCGACCTGATCCGTTCCCGGATCAAGGTCAAGTCGCTGAATTTCATGCGCGGGCGCACGTTCATCAACAAGTACCTGATCATCGACGAGGCGCAGAACCTGACGCCGAAGCAGATGAAGACGCTGATCACCCGCGCGGGGCCCGGCACCAAGGTCGTCTGCCTTGGCAACATCGCGCAGATCGACACACCGTATCTGACCGAGGGCAGCTCCGGTCTGACGTATGTCGTCGACCGCTTCAAGGGCTGGTCGCACAGCGGTCATGTGACGCTGACGCGCGGCGAGCGCTCGCGGCTCGCCGACCACGCGGCGGAAATCCTGTAAGCGCACCTGGCGCGATGACGCGTTCGTCGAACCGGATCGGGCGCGACGGCGCAGCGGCGCAGACCCCGCGATGAGCGCGCTGCAGGCGCCGGCTGTCCGCGGCGAAAGCCGGCCCGAGCTCAGCGTCATCGTCCCCGTCTACAACGAGGAGGCAGGACTGGCCGCACTCTGGGCACGGCTGGCGCCGGTCCTGGATTCGCTCGGCTGCCGCGCCGAGGTTATCTTCATAGACGACGGCAGTAGCGACGGCACGCTGGCGCAGCTGATCTCGCTGCGGCATCTCGATCCTCGCGTGCGCATCGTCAGCCTGTCGCGCAATTTCGGCAAGGAGATCGCGCTGACCGCCGGCCTCGATCATGCCGACGGTGACGCGGTCATCCCGATCGACGCCGATCTGCAGCACCCGCCTGAGGTCATCGCGGAGCTGGTCGCGCGCTGGCGTGAGGGCAGCGACATCGTCATCGCTCTGCGCCGTGACCGCGCGACCGATGGCCTGCTGCGCCGCGCGGCGTCGTCGTTGTTTCACCGCGTCTTCGCCGGAATGGCGACGGTGCCGGTCGTCCGCGACGCCGGCGACTTCCGCTTGATGTCCCGAACAGTCGTCGACGCGCTGCGGCGGCTGCCCGAGCGCACGCGCTTCATGAAGGGACTCTACGCCTGGGTCGGATTTCGCCAGACCAGCGTTTCCTACGACATCGAGCCGCGGCTCGAAGGCCGGTCCAGGTGGGGCCTGTGGCGACTCTGGCGGCTGGCGCTCGACGGTATCACGTCGTTCAGTTCGGTTCCGCTCAAGGTGTGGAGCGTCGTCGGGCTGACGCTCGCGCTGGTGTCGCTCGCCTACGGCGCCTATCTGGTCGGGCGCAC
>JBDTXW010000232.1:0-4302 GCA_040005975.1 Betaproteobacteria bacterium
GAGCAGAGGAATCATAATCCTTTGGTCCGGGGTTCGAGTCCCTGATTCGCCACCAGTCTTCTCTTCTAGCGGCCGCCAGATGCGGCCGTTTTTTCTTCTTGTTTCACCCCCGAACACCCATCCGACTCCACGGTCACAGTGCAACGACATGACCGCGGAGGACAGCTATGGCATCGCCCTGTAAATTTGTAGGCGCGATGGCGCTTGCCGCTGCGCTATCGTCTTCGGCGCATGCGCAAGGTTGGTCGTAGAGAAGAACCTTTCGCTGGCGATGGCGCAGACGATCGCCAACGCCGCGATGGATAGGTGCAGAGAGCTCGGCTACCGGGTTTCGGTGACCGCCGCGGCGATGCGATAGCAGACCGACGCGGGCCCCGCCGATTGCAACAATGCTGCGACCGCTGCGCGCAACGCGAGCGCGGTCGGCCGAGCGCCGCGCGCACCCGCTCGCGCGTGAACGGCACCGTCGTCAGTCGCGCGCCGACCGCGTCATACGCAGGCGCCGGAGACGGCCGCGCCTGCCACCCGATCAACGCTGCGGCGCGCCGGATCACTTCGATGCCGCGCGGATCGGACAGTCCTCGCAGCCGGAACTCCACCGCATCGCGCCGCGCCGCGGCGGCGAGCATGTCGGTGAAGCTCTCGACGGCGAAACGGGTCGCGATCTTGCCCGGCGCGCGGATGTTCGACGGTCGCAACGGCGAAGACTTCAGCCAGTGGACGAGCGGTGCGTGGCCTGCGACGCCGACCAGACCGTCGCCTTGCCGTCGCGGACGTCGGCGATCGCGCAGGACGGGCCCAGGCCGCAGCCCTACTTGGCGCCGGTCAGCGACAGCGCATTGCGCAGCACGTAGAGCAGCGGCTCGTCGGGATCGCGGACCTCGACGGTCCTTGTCTCGCCGTTGACATTTAAGCTGAAGCTCGGCATTGCATCTCCCGACTCGACCGCACCGAGAAAAATCATCGCACCGGCTGCTTATGCTGTCCAGTTGCGCTGGACGCCCTCTCACCTTGCGCGCATCCCCAGCATCGCTTGCAGCAATAGCGGATCGTCCCACGGGATATCGGTTCGGGCGTCGCGCAAATACGAGCTCCCCGGGTCGCGCAGCCATTCCTGCGGGAATTCCGCGATCAAATGCACTTCGCCCGCAGGTATGTCGATGCGTTCCGTATAGGCACTCCCGTCCAGCGCCGATGCCAGTGAGGCACAAAGGTCGACACCGACCAGCCCTCCCATCTGGACCCCATTCGTCACGCGGCGATTGATTTCGATCAGGTAGGCCTCGCCCGTGCGTTCGTGTTCGATGAATTCCGGCCCGAAGAAACCGCTTATGCCGAATCCGGCCGCGAGCAGTTCCGAGAAACGTCGAGCCTCCGGCGCTTGCCGGCAGCGTACGACGGTCGAAGGACCGGTGGCCGAACTCCGCATCAGGACTTCGCGGGTCATCCCTGCGTAAGCGACGCCGTCCCACGCCGCGACCGCGTGCAACAGGCCCTTGCCGGGGACCCAGCTCTGAACCAGCAAATCGGCCGAGTTCCAAAGCGTTCCCCCACCTTTGGAGAATAATTTCCGGAACGCTGGCTCCAGCAGCACTTCTTCCGAAACCACCTCAACAGCCTGGCCCGCCGTACCGAACGCGCGCTTTAGCACAAGCGGATAGCCTTGCGCCTGGGCGAACGCGCGAGCCGCTGCAACGTCCGCGATGATTGCATACGGGGGCACGCGCACGCCCAGCGCTTCGGCCGCTGCCGGCAACAGCGTCTTGTCGATACTCGGCCGATAGAATTCTGGGTCGCCCAGTGATTGGCGAATCAACGCGAGAAGCCGCTCTCGCAGCAGTCCTTCCATACCCTCGGGCGGCGCCTCAACGAACGCCATCATCAACTGCAGCGCAGTATCGTCGCACGGTACGATCAAGCGCGGTGCATGCTCCCCGAAGCTGGCCGCGAGCATGTACGCCCAATGCATCGGTGTCGCCGCGTCAGGCAGGTGGGTCACAGCCCCCACGTACCGGCTTTTGGCCACCAGCGCATCCTTCGGCGCCAGCACCGACACGTCGAATCCCGCGCGCACCAATTCGCGCGGAAGACGCGCCGGACCGGCCCATTTGGTCGCGGTCGCGACCAACAATACTGAAATTCCCAGGCGCCCTCCCCATTAGCGACCGAGCTTCCCTGTTCAACAAGTCTAGCGCCACATCAAACCGAACGCCAACGGACTGATCTGCGCGTGACCAGCGCAAGTTGCGATGGTAATCTTGCTCCGACATGAATGACGCCTATCTCGCCCATCTGCGCCGCACCGTCGATACCATCCGCGCCGATGGCTTCTACAAGGCGGAACGGGTCATTCAAAGCCCGCAGTCGTCGCAGATCCAATTGAGCTCGGGCGTCGACGTGCTTAACTTCTGCGCCAACAACTATCTGGGCCTTGCCGACGACCCGAGGCTAGTCACGGCGGCCAGAGAAGGCCTCGAGCAGTGGGGCTTCGGCATGGCATCGGTGCGCTTCATCTGCGGCACGCAAGCGGTGCACAAGGAGCTCGAGCGCGCGCTCTCCGCATTCCTCGGAACCGACGACAGCATCCTCTATTCGAGCTGTTTCGATGCCAACGGCGGCGCGTTTGAAACCCTGCTTGGCGAAGAGGATGCGGTCATCAGCGACGAATTGAATCATGCCAGCATCGTCGACGGCATCCGCCTGTGCAAGGCGAAGCGCCTGCGCTACCACAACAATGACATGGCAGATCTCGAGGCGAAGCTGAACGAAGCCGATGCGGCAGGCGCGCGCTTCAAGCTGATCGCGACCGACGGCGTCTTCTCGATGGACGGCATCGTCGCCGACCTCAAGGCGATCTGCGAGCTCGCCGACAGGCATCAGGCGCTGGTGCTGGTCGACGATTCGCACGCCGTCGGCTTCGTCGGCGCGGGCGGCCGCGGCACGCCGGAATTCTGCGGCGTCGAAGGCCGGGTCGACATCATCACCGGCACGCTGGGAAAGGCGCTGGGCGGCGCCTCGGGCGGCTTTACGTCGGGACGCAAGGAGATCGTCGAGCTGCTGCGGCAGCGTTCGCGTCCCTATCTGTTCTCGAACACGCTGGCGCCCTGCATCGCGGCGGCGTCGCTGCGCGTGCTCGAGTTGCTGGCCGGCGACGAAGGGGCTGAACTGCGCCGGCGCGTGCAGCGCAATGGCGAGCGCTTTCGCGCCGCGATGACCCGACTCGGCTTCGATCTTGTCCGCGGCGCGCATCCGATCATCCCGGTAATGCTCGGTGACGCGGCGCTTGCGACGCGCCTGGCCGACGGGCTGCTGTCCGAGGGCGTGTATGTGATCGGGTTTTCCTATCCGGTCGTGCCGAAGGGCAAGGCGCGCATTCGCACGCAAATGAGCGCGGCGCACACCGATGCGCAAATCGACCTGGCAGTGGCGGCCTTCGCGAAGGTCGGCAAGGCGCTGGGCGCGATCCATTGAACGAAAGCGAAGGACCAACAATCGATGAAGGCACTCGCCAAACTCGAGGCCGCGCCGGGCCTGAAGCTCGTCCAGGTGAAAAAACCTGAAGTCGGCCACAACGACGTGATGATACGCATCCGCAAGACGGCAATCTGCGGCACCGACATGCACATCTGGAACTGGGACGAGTGGGCGCGAAAGACCATTCCGGTGCCGATGCACGTCGGGCACGAGTATGTAGGTGAAATCGTCGACATGGGCCAGGAAGTGCGCGGTTTCGCGATCAGTGACCGCGTGTCGGGCGAAGGCCATATCACCTGCGGCTTCTGCCGCAACTGCCGGGCCGGGCGCCGCCACCTCTGCCGCAACACCGTCGGCGTCGGCGTCAATCGCGAGGGCGCGTTCGCCGAATACCTGGTGATTCCCGCGTTCAACGCATTCAAGATCCCCGACGACATATCCGATGACCTGGCGTCGATCTTCGACCCCTTCGGCAACGCGACGCATACCGCGCTGTCGTTCAACCTGGTCGGCGAGGACGTATTGATCACCGGTGCCGGCCCGATCGGTATCATGGCGGCGGCGATCGCCCGGCACGTCGGGGCGCGCCACATCGTGATCACCGATGTCAACGACTACCGGCTTGCGTTGGCGCGGCGCATGGGTGCGTCGCGGGCGGTCAACGTCGAGCGGGAGCACTTGCGCGACGTTATGACGGAGTTGCGCATGACCGAGGGCTTCGATGTCGGTCTCGAAATGTCGGGCGTGCCCAAGGCGTTCGCCGACATGCTCCAGCACATGAACCATGGCGGCAAGATCGCGCTCCTGGGCATCCCGCCGGCGAACATG
>JBDTXW010000233.1:0-4299 GCA_040005975.1 Betaproteobacteria bacterium
GGTATGCGATCGGTGTAGTGGACGTTCCCCTGTTCGTCGACCCACTTGTACATCCCTGCGCCGGCGACCGGGCCCGCGCCGCAGGCGAGGGCCAGGGCGGCGATCGTACTCGCCAGCCGAGGAGCCTTCAGCCACAAACTGATAACTTTCACGATGAGCCTTTTTCCCAATGCACTGATTCGCGCCGCCGTCAGGCGACGGCGCCGTATTGCTCGCGGTACGAGGCCACGTCGCGCCTTTGCTGCGCCAGGTCCTCGCGGCGCGCCAGCAACCCCAGCAGGTCGTCGAGCGTCGCGATCGCAACGACCGGAATGCCAAATTCCCTTTTCAACTCCTGCACCGCGGAGCGTTCGCCTTGCCCGCGTTCCATCCGATCGAAGGCGATCAGCACGCCGGCGGGAGACGCCCCATGAGCCAGGATCAACTCGATCGCCTCGCGCTTGGCCCCGCCGTCGGTAATGACGTCATCGACGATCAGCACGCGCCCCTTGAGCGCAGCGCCGACAATCACGCCGCCTTCGCCGTGATCCTTGGCCTCCTTGCGATTGAAACTGTACGGCAGATTGTGACCTTTTGCGGCGAGGGCGACAGCCGTCACCGCGGCCAGCGTTATGCCTTTGTAGGCCGGGCCGTACAACTGGTCGCAACGCACATCCGAGGCCAGATACGCCGTGGCATAGTACCGGCCCAGCTCGCCCAAGCTCGCTCCGTCGTTGAACAGCCCCGCATTGAAGAAGTAAGGTGTCTTGCGGCCCGCCTTGGTGACGAACGCACCAAATCGAAGCACGTCGCGTGCCAGGGCGAACTCGAGAAATTCCTGGCGGAAATCGGACATGGAAGGTGATGCGCGAACGCTTAGCTTGGATCGCAAATTATACCGCGCGACCATCGTTGCCGCACCGACGCGGGCTTGCCGCTCCATCGTGTAAACTCCGCGCCGCAGCGGCGTCCGGCCGAGCAGAAATCCGATATGCGCATCGTCACCCTCAACGTCAACGGCATCCGCTCGGCCGAGCGAAAGGGTCTTACACGATGGCTGTCGCGAATCGAGCCCTGGGACGTCGTCTGCCTGCAGGAGATCAAGGCGCATCCCGACGACGTGCCGAAGGCGCTGCGGTCGCCGCGCAAGTCGCATGCCGCGTTTCATCACGCGCAAAAAAAGGGCTACAGCGGCGTTGCGCTGTACGCACGCCGTGCCGTGCCGGTGCGCAACGGCTTCGGCAGCCGTGAGTTCGACGCCGAAGGCCGCTATCTGGAAGCCGACTTCGGCAGCCTCACTGTCATCAGCGTCTATCTTCCGTCCGGGTCGAGCTCGCCCGAGCGCCAACTCGCCAAGTTCCGCTTTCTCGCCGAATTCCTCCCCCACCTCGAACAGCTGCGCGACGCGGGACGCGAAGTGATCCTTTGCGGCGACTGGAACATCGCGCACCAGCCGATCGATCTGAAGAACTGGCGCAGCAATCAGAAGAATTCCGGATTCCTTCCCGAAGAGCGGGCGTGGCTGACCCGCGTGTTCGATGAGCTGGGCTTCGTCGACGTGTTTCGCCGCATCAACCGCGAACCCGACCACTACACCTGGTGGTCGAACCGCGGCCAGGCCTGGGCCAAGAACGTCGGCTGGCGCATCGACTACCAGATCGCGACGGCGGGCATCGCTGCCACAGCGCGTGCGGCATCGATCTATACGAACCGCAGGTTCTCGGACCATGCGCCGCTGGTCATCGACTACGACTATGTGCTCTAGCGCCGGTGTGAATTCCGCACAATGCTGCGCCTGAGCAATCTCACGCTGTCCCGCGGCAACAAGCGTCTGCTCGAGGGCGCGTCGATGACCGTGCACCCGGGACACAAGGTAGGCCTGATCGGCGCCAACGGCAGCGGCAAGTCGTCGCTGTTCGCACTGCTGCGCGGCGAGCTCTCGCAAGACGCCGGCGATGTGGCCCTGCCGCCGGCCTGGGTGATCGCGCACGTGGCGCAGGAAACGCCGGCGGTCGCAGCGCCGGCGATCGACTACGTCCTGGACGGCGACGCCGAACTGCGCCGGGTGCAACGCGCACTGCAGGACGCCGAGTCCGTTGCAGAAACCGATCCGCATGCCGGCGGCGAGCGACTGGCCGAGCTGCATCACCACTTCGAGGTGATCGGCGGCTACAGCGCGCGGGCGCGAGCCGCATCACTACTCGCCGGCCTGGGTTTCAGCGCGGCGCAACAGAGCGATCCGGTGGCGAGCTTTTCCGGCGGCTGGCGCATGCGATTGAATCTCGCGCAAGCGCTGATGTCGCGCTCCGACTTGCTGCTGCTCGACGAGCCGACCAATCATCTCGACCTGGACGCCGTGCTCTGGCTCGAAGACTGGCTGGCACGCTATCCGGGCACGCTGCTGCTGATCGCGCACGATCGCGATTTTCTCGATGCCGTCGTTACCGAAATCGCGCACCTCGATGACAGGAAGTTGCGCGTGTATACGGGCAACTACGCTCAGTTCGAGCGCGAGCGCGCGCTGGCGCTGGCGCTGCAGCATTCGGCCTATGTCAAGCAGCAGAAGCAGATCGCACACCTGCGCTCGTATGTCGACCGCTTTCGCGCCAAGGCGACCAAGGCGCGGCAGGCGCAAAGCCGGATCAAGGCGCTGGAACGCATGGAGTTGATCGCCGCCGCGCATGTCGACAGCCCCTTCTCTTTCGAATTTCCGGCGACCAGCATCCACGCGCGACAGCTGCTCAAGCTCGATCATGCGACCTTGGGCTACGGCGGCAAGGCGATTCTCACCGATGTCGACTGGGCGGTGCTGGCCGGCGCCCGCATCGGCCTGCTCGGCCCCAATGGCGCCGGCAAATCGACGCTCTTGCGCGCAATCGCCGGGGAGCTCGCGCCCATCCGGGGCGCGCGACTGCCCGCGCAGGGCCTCTCGATCGGCTACTTCGCCCAGCACCAGGTCGAGCAGCTGCGCCTCGACGAAAATGCGCTGTGGCACCTGCAGCAAATCGAGCCGGGCACGCGCGAACAACTGCTGCGCGATTTTCTCGGCGGGTTCGATTTTCGCGGCGATCGCGTCGCCGCGCCGGTACGCGAATTTTCCGGCGGCGAGAAGGCGCGCCTGACGCTGGCGCTGCTCGTTCGCCAGCGGCCGAATCTGCTGCTGCTCGACGAGCCGACCAATCATCTCGACATCGACATGCGCGAAGCGCTGACCGAGGCACTGCAGGATTACACCGGGGCGCTGATCGTCGTCGCGCACGACCGCCATCTGCTGCGCGCCACCGCCGACGAGCTGTGGCTGGTCGCCGACGACAGGCTTGCCCCATTCGATGGCGATCTGGACGACTACCGGCAATGGGTCCTGGCCGGACGAGAACACGAGACCTCGGCAAGCGCCGCCGCCGCACCGCCGGCGCCGGACCGCAGGTCGCAGAAGCGCGCCGAAGCCTCAGCGCGGCAGCGTTTGTCGGAGCTGCGCAAGCCGTTGCAGCGCAAGATCGAACGCATCGAGCAGCAAATCGATCAACTGTCGACGGAAAAGCGCGGGCTCGACGAATGGCTGGCGACCTCCGAAGCCTACGTCGAGGAGAACAAGGAGCGGCTGATTGCCTCGCTTGCGCGCCGCGGCGATCTGGCTTGGCAGCTCGCGCGCGACGAAGCCGAATGGCTCGAGCTGCACGACGCGCTCGAACGAGCTGCCGAATAAACGGGACGAGTGTTTTGCGCTACGCCTGGGCCGGCGTTGGCGTTTCCGCGCCGGGCAGCGGCGCATTCCACGGCGCCACGCGCAACAAGAGAGCCATGCCCGGCAGCGCCAGCGCCGTACACAGCAAATAGAAGTCGAACCAGCCGATGGCGTCGACGATCCATCCGGTCGTCGCATTGATCAGCGAACGCGGCACGGCGGCAAGGCTTGTAAACAGCGCGAACTGTGTGGCTGTATAGCGTGGATCGGTGGTGCGCGCGATGAATGCGGTGAACGCCGCGGTTCCCAGGCCGACACCCAGCGCCTCGAAGCCGATGACGCCGGCAAGCAGCAGCCTGTCCGGCCGATTCACATAGGCAAGCCAGGCGAAGCCGAGGATCGAGACGACCTGGACCACGCCGAACAGCCACAGCCCGCGATTGATGCCGATCTTGAGCATCCAGATGCCACCGAGCAGGCCGCCGAACACGCTCGCCCACAGACCGGCGTTCTTGGCGATCAATCCGATTTCCGACATCGTAAAGCCCGTGTCCAGGTAGAACGGCGTCGCCAGCGCGGTCGCCATGCTGTCGCCCAGCTTGTAGAGAAAGATGAAACCGAGCACCAGCAGCGCC
>JBDTXW010000234.1:0-4295 GCA_040005975.1 Betaproteobacteria bacterium
CTTGGCGCTCCTCCATCGCTTCGAGCAGCGCGCTCTGCGTCTTCGGCGGCGCGCGATTGATCTCGTCGGCCAGCACGATCGAGTGGAAAATCGGTCCCGAATGAAAGCGGAAGGCATGGGTGCCCGGATCGAAGATCGACACGCCGAGGACGTCGGCGGGCAACAGATCGCTGGTGAACTGCACGCGCGCATACTGCAGGCCGAGCGTCGCCGCCAGCGCCTGCGCCAGCGTCGACTTGCCGACGCCGGGAATGTCCTCGATCAACAGATGGCCGCGCGCCAGCAGGCAGGCCAGCGCGAGCTTCAGCGGCGTCTGCTTGCCGACGACGATGCTACCGAGCGTATCGACGACAGCCGCCAGTCGCTGAGGCAGCGGGATGGCGCGGGTTTCGGCAGGGCGCAGGCTCATCGATTCGTCGTCGGTGTCGGGTAGACGAGCACTATAGAGGGCAATCGGCCGCTAGTCATTACCGCTCGCGGCGCGCTACACTCCGCTCGACCCCAAGCCCAGGCCGCGCTTGCCTCTCCCGCGGGCCGACCGACCGTACACCGTGTCCACCGCGTACATCACGCATCCTACCTGTCGCCTGCATGCGATGGGGCCGTACCACCCCGAATGCCCGGAGCGGCTCGACGCCGTGCAGGACCGGCTGATCAGCTCGGGCCTCGATGCACTGATCGAGCATCATCTCGCGCCGGAGGCAACGCGCGCGCAGCTCGCGCGTGTACATGCTGCGCACTACATCGACGAGATCGAAGCAGCGAGTCCCGACAGCGGTGTGCACTATCTCGATCCGGACACCGCGCTCAATCCCGACTCGCTCGACGCTGCCCGGCACGGCGCCGGGGCGCTGATTCTCGCGACCGATCTCGTCGTCGGCGGGAAGCGTGAGACCGCGTTTTGCGCCGTGCGCCCGCCCGGTCATCACGCGACGCGCGATCGGGCGATGGGCTTCTGCCTGTTCAACAACGTCGCGGTCGGCGTCGCACACGCGCTCGAGCACCATGGTCTCGCGCGTGCAGCGGTCGTCGATTTCGACGTGCATCATGGCAACGGTACCGAAGACATCTTCGCCGGCGATGCTCGCGTGATCATGACCGGAACGTTCCAGTACCCGCTGTATCCGTATTCGGGCGTCGAGCCGCTGGGACCGAACATGCACAACGTTCCGCTTGCGCCCGGGAGCGGCAGCGATGCCTTCCGCAAGGCCTTTGCCGAGGTGTGTCTGCCCGCGCTCGAGGCGCATCGGCCGGAGATCATCTTCGTCTCCGCCGGCTTCGACGCGCACCGCGAGGACCCGCTGGCCAATCTGCAGCTCGCCGACGAGGACTATGCCTGGGTGACGTCCGAAATCGTCGCCGTCGCGGCCCGCTACGCCGGCGGCCGCATCGTGTCGACGCTCGAAGGCGGCTACGCGTTGAGCGCGCTCGGCCGCAGCGCGGCCGCGCATGTGCGCGCGCTCGCCGGCCTGGGGCCTTAAGACCAAAGACACGATGGAACGACGACAATTTCTCGCCGCCTGCGCGGCGACCGCCGGCGCGGCGCAGCTGGGTCCGCTCACCCAAGCCTGGGCGAGTGCCGCGCCGCGCTTGTACGGACGCTCGCAATTGGTGAACGTCCACGGCGAGCCGATCAGGCTGGCACAGCTGGAGCCGCGGACCAACTACGTGTTCAACTACCCGTACGCCGGCACACCGTGCTTCCTGCTCAACCTCGGACGACCGGTGGCCGCGGCAGAAAACGTGCTGCGCGCCGACGGCGCGACCTACGCCTGGACCGGCGGCGTCGGCCCCGGGCGTGCGCTGGTTTCGTACTCGGCGATTTGCGCGCACAAGCTCGCCTATCCGACGCGCGACGTGAGCTTCATCCGGTTTCAGTCCGAGCGCTCGCCGACGTCCGACGGCAACGTCATCCACTGCTGCGCCGACCACAGCGTCTATGACCCCGCGGCAGGCGCGCGCGTCGTCAGCGGTCCCGCGCCGCAGCCGCTGGCCGCCATCCTGCTCGATTACGATGCCGCGACCGACGGGCTGGCGGCGCTGGGTACCGTCGGTGCCGAGCAGTTCGATGCGTTCTTCCGCAAATACGACTTCAGGCTGACGATGGAATACGGCCAGGGCAAGGCGCGGATGCCCATCGGCACGACGACGGTCGTGCGCGAACTCACGCAGTACTGCCGGCAGACGATCCAGTGCTAGGGCGCGGCGAAGTCTGCGCCGCGGCTCAAGGCTTCGCCATCGCCACGTAACGCGGCTGTGCGGCGACGCGCGCGAGCCAGCCGCGGATCGCGGGAAACCGCGAAAGGTCGAAGCCGCCTTCATGAGCGACGTGCGTGTAAGCGTAGAGGGCGATGTCGGCGATCGTGTAGTGCCCGCCGACCAGAAACGGCGCGCCGGCCAGCGCCTTCTCGATCACTTCCAGCGCGTGATATCCGCTGGGCATCTTGGATTCGAGCAGCGTGCGCTGCGATGGCGGGTCCGGGTGAAAGCGGCGCAGGAAGCGCGCGACCGCGATATAAGGCTCGTGGCTGTATTGCTCGAAAAAGAGCCATTGGAGAACGCGGGCGCGCAGCAGCCGGTCGTCGGGCATCAGCGGAGACGAGTCGGCGAGATAACAGATGATCGCGTTCGATTCCGGCAGATACACGCCGGGCTCGAGCTCGACCACCGGCACCTTGCCGTTCGGATTCCTGGCGAGAAACTCGGGCGTGCGCGTCTCTCCTTTCGAGGGGTCGATTTCGATCCAGGCATAAGGCAGATGCAAGGCCTCGAGGACCATGCGAACCTTGTGACAGTTGCCTGACAATGACATGCCGTAGACTTTGATCAATGCTGTCTTCCTTCGCTGCCGCGGATACGAGCGAAATCTGCATTACAATCGCGCCGGACACAAGCTTTTCCGCGGAGGTTTTGAAGATGCATCACGCTTGGCCTTAGGCGCGATCGCTGATGACGACGCGGATAGCCGTGCTGGGCTTGTATCGGTCCGGCTCGTCGGCCGCCGCGGGTGTGCTGCATCACCTGGGCGTCGAGATGGGCGCGCCGTACTGGGTGGACAATTACGAATCGGCGCGCCTCGCGAGACGACTGCGGCGCTGGTGGCACGAGCCTTACCTGGAGGAGCGCTTTCCCCCCGCCGAACGCGTGCGCAAGCTCCGCGACTGGATCTCATTCCTCGAAGTGGGCCGTGCGACGCACGTCGGCGCCAAGCATCCGCTGCTATCGCTTTGCGGCGACGACCTGGTCGAAGCCTGGGGTCCGGCGGTCCGTTTTATCTGGACCTGGCGCCCGTTGGACGAATCGATCGCGTCGATTCGCCGCACCGGCTGGTGGTGGGCCGAGCCCAAGGGCGAGACGGTGCAGCGTCGTCTATGGGACGAGGTCAACCGGTTTTTCGCCGGCCGCGAGCATCTGCGTGTCGATTTCTCCGACATGCTCGCCGACCCCGCGCGCGAAATCCGGCGCATAGCCGACTATGTCGATCTGCTGCCGGACGACGATCGTTTTGCCGCCGCGCTCGCTTCGATCCGGCCGGAGGGCGGCCGCGCAACCGACGCGCCGCGGACGGCCGAAGCGCCCTGATCGCGGCGCGAGCGCGGTGGTTGGCCCTTCAGCGGCCGATCAGAATCGCCGCGGCAACCCGCCTGCCTTCGGCGGCGAGAATGTTGTAGGTGCGGCAGGCGGCCGGCGTATCCATCACTTCGAGACCGATGCGGGCGTCGGTCAGGGCGCGCGTCAGGCGCGGATGCGGAAACCGCATCGTCGTGCCGCTGCCGAACAGCGCGACTTCGGGCTTGAGAGCCGCAAGCGCGGCAAAGTCCGATTCGGACAGTGCATCGAAGCCACCGGGCGCCCAGCCGCCGATCAGTTGCTCGGGCGTCACCAGCAGATTTTCGCGGTAGTCGGTTTCGCCGATGCGCACATAGCCGTCGCCGTGACTGGTGAACACATTGCCCTCGGCGGTGTTGAGATGAAATTTCATGTCGGCTTGCAGGCTCGGTGCATGAGGGTGCGCATGTCGTTGTGCATTGCGGTAACTGCCTAAGTCCGTTAGGATTATAGCTTCAGTCGCCGCCACATCGCTCGGACGGTCCGGGCGCTTATGCTGGCGGGGTGAGGAACCGCATGGCTTCCCCGATCGATTCGCAGTTCGCGCGCATCGCGCGCCTGCCGCCGTACGTCTTCAATATCACCTCCGAACTCAAGATGGCCGCGCGGCGGCGCGGCGAGGACATCATCGACTTCGGCATGGGCAATCCCGACGGACCGACGCCGGCGCACATCGTCGCCAAGCT
>JBDTXW010000235.1:0-4233 GCA_040005975.1 Betaproteobacteria bacterium
AGCAGGGCTACGACAAGCCGATCGTGGGCGAGACGGTGCTCACCAGCCAGAAGGTAATCGAGCTTGCCGGCGATGCTGCCAACGGCGCGATCGCGCACGTCGGACTCACTGCGGATGCGCCGATGCCCACCGTTAAGGCGTTCGCCGAAAAGTTTCAAAAGGAGTACGGGTACAAGCCCGACCACAACGGTCTCAAGGGCTACAGCGGTATGTACATCGTGAAGGCGGTGACGGAGAAGGTCGGCAAGTTCGACGGCAAGGCGTTCGCGAGCGCCATGCACGGGATCAAGCTGTCCGCCAAGGAGTACCCCGGCGTTCTGATGGATGTACGTTTCGACGAGAAAGGCGACCTCGACCGCGAGAGCTTCATGACCAAGGTCGTGAACGGCAGGCAGCAAGTCATCGCGACCCTGCCGCCGGCGTCGACTCAGTAAATCAGCGGCGCGGAAAGACTTCCGATGGCAGATCAGAATACGTTCGGCATCGCGGGCTTGCTGGGTTGGCCGGTGGCGCACTCGCGCTCGCCGGTCATTCACAACCATTGGCTTGGGCACTACGGCATTCCCGGGCGCTACGTACTGTTTGCCGTGCCGCCCGACAAGCTCGAGGTGGCGGTGCGCGGCATCGCGGCGCTCGGCCTGCGCGGCTGCAACGTCACCACGCCACACAAGCAGGCCATCTTCCCGCTGCTCGACCGCGTCGACGACCTCGCGCGCAAGATCGGCGCTGTCAACACCGTCGTCGTCGAGAAGGACGGCACGCTCACCGGGTTCAACAACGACGGGAACGGTTTTATCCAGAGCCTGCGCGACGCCGACCCCCGGTGGCGTCCAGACACCGGCCCGATCCTCGTGCTGGGCGCGGGCGGTGCGTCGCGCGCGGTGGTTGCAAGTCTCGCGACGCAAGGTGCCATCGAGATTCGCGTGACTAACCGCACGCTCGGCAAGGCGCGTGAGATCGCCGAAGCCGTTGGGCGGGTGGTGAAGGTCGTTCCGTGGGAGCAACGCGAGGATGCGCTCGATGGCGTCGCGATGCTCGCCAATGCGACGAGCCTTGGATCTTCGGGGAAACCGCCGCTCGAGATCTCGCTGGATCGGTTACCCAAGACCGCAGTCGTCGGCGACCTGATCTATGTGCCTCCGGAGACACCGCTGTTGGCCGATGCGCGAATGCGCGGAAACATCACGGTCAATGGCCTCGGCTTGCTGCTCAACCAGGCACGGCCCGCGTTCAACGCGTGGTTCGGTGTCATGCCCGAGATCACGCCCGCGCTCCGGCAGGCCATCGCCGCCACTTTCTAGACCGTCGGTTATGGACACCCGGATCTTCGGCGAGCCGAAGATCGACTGCCACGTGCATGTGCTCGACCCCGCGCGTTTCCCGTACGGGTCGAACACGCACTATCGTCCGATGGGTCAAGAAATGGGCACGCCGGCGCAGCTCGCGCAGGTGATGGACGTCTACGGCACGGACTATGCGCTGCTGGTCGGGCCCAACTCGGGCTACGGCCTCGACAATTCCTGCCTGCTCGACACGCTCAGGCGAGGCGACGGGCGCTACAAGGGTATCGCGGTGGTCGGGAATGACGCGACGATCGACGAACTGCAAGGGCTCAAGGGCGAGAGCGTCCTCGGCGTGGCCTGGAACGTCACGCACTACGGCGTCGACTACTACCGCGATGGCGCGCCGCTCCTGGAGAACCTGGTGCCGCTCGACATGTTCGTCGACATCCAGGTTGAGCACGACCAGCTCGTGCCGATGATGCCTCTGCTCACGCATTCCGGCGTGCGCGTCCTCGTCGATCATTGCGGCCGTCCCACGGTGGATGCAGGACTCGACCAGCCGGGCTTCCGAGCGCTGCTCGAACTCGGCGCAACGAGGCGCGCCTTCGTCAAGCTCTCGGGACTCGTCAAGTTCTCTCACGAGCCCCCGCCGCACGAGGATGCGTGGCCATTCGTAGAAGCGTTGGTCGACGCGTTCACGCTCGATCACTGCCTGTGGGCGTCGGACTGGCCTTATCTGCGCGCGCCGACACGCGTCGACTACGGCGTGCTGCTCAAGCTTGTGTTGACGCTCTTTCCCGACGCGTCCGACCGGCGCAAGCTCCTGTGGGACACGCCGCGTGCGCTGTTCGCGTTTCCGTCGCCTGGTTCGCGTTGATCGGCCGTCGGTGGTGAAACGCTGTGCGCTTCTTCGGCGAAGCGTTCTCGACAGAAGCGCGCTTGCCTATTTGGCCCGTTTCCAGGTGACGGTACCCACTCCGCCGCTTGACGCAGTGGCCGTGACGTACTTGAGCTCGTCGCCGCTTGTCGTGACGACGGCGCGCTTCTGCGCGGTCCCGTTCCAATTGGGAAACGTCGCGCTCTCAACGTGGAACGTGAGGGTCTTGTCCACTGGGTTAGCCGAATAGGTGCCGATCATCGCGATCGTCTTGCTGACGACAGCCTTGTTTTCCTCGGGTGTACCTGTGGCGCGGTTGCCCGAACCGAAATTTGGAAGCTCGGGACCAATGATCGTAAGCATGAAGTGCCCGCCGGCATCGAAGCTCATCATCCCTTTGGCACCGGCGCCAAATTGATCGCTCTTCTTTCCGTCCTTTTCCGAGACGGACGAAACGAGCGTCCACATGCCAACCAGGTCGTTGGCGGTCTGCGCCACCGCGCGTGAGCCGAATGTGGCGGCCCCGAACATGCAGGCCGCCACGAGACCAACCCTAACGATGTGACCGCACATCATTTCCTCCAAAGGCCGGTAAGGGCGCGTTGTAGGCTGAGCCGCTTAGGCGCGAGCGCTCTGTGCGCCCGCGCTGTGCGGCCCCGCTCTGGCTTGCCCGGTTTCGACTATCTGCGCCTTTTGGTATAAGTGGAACCATAAATTTTCGTTTATCCCTATAGGTAATACCAATGGCCACGCCTATCCTCGATTGGGAGCATCGTGTCGGTCGCCGGGTCAAATTGCGCGACCTGCATATTCTTCTGACGGTTGTGCAATGGGGAACGATGGCCAAGGCGGCCTCTCATCTCGGGATGTCTCAACCTTCGGTGTCCCAAGCGATCGCCCACCTGGAAGACGCCCTTCGCGTGCGCCTTCTCGACAGGAACCCGCGGGGGATCGAGGCGACGATCTACGCGCGGACCTTGCTCAAGCGCGCGAACGTGGTGTTCGACGAGCTGCAGCAGGGCATCAGAGATATCGAGTTTTTGGCCAACCCCACGGCGGGGGACGTAAGAATCGGATGCCCCGAGTCCTTGGCCGCCGGCTTCGTGCCGGCGGTAGTCGACCGACTATCGCGCCGGTATCCGAAAGTAGCGGTGCACCTGGTCGCGGCCCAACCGGGTGAGCAGGAATTCCGCGAATTGCGGGAGCGGACCGTCGATGTGCTGCTGGGCAGACTTTTCAAGCCCGTGACCGACGATGAGATCGATACGGAGGTCCTGTGCGAAGATGAATTCTTTGTGGTAGCCGGTGCAGGAACGCCATGGGCCCGCCGCCGCAAACTCGCGCTTGCACCGCTGATGAACGAGCCCTGGATACTGTTCCCCGCAAACAGCCTGTCCGGAAAGTATATTGAGGCGGGCTTCCAGGCGCACGGTCTGCAGTTGCCAAAGCAGCAGGTGACCTCTTTCTCAATGCAGCTGCGCTTTCATCTTCTTGCTGGCGGTCGCTTCTTGACGGTACTTCACCACTCCGTACTTCGGTTCAACGCCGAACGCTGGTCGCTTAAGGCGTTACCGATTGATTTACTCATTCGGCCAATGCCGATCGCAATCTTCAGTTTGAAAAATCGTACGCTTAGCCCCGTCGTCCAGCTCTTCGTCGAGCATGCCAGGGAAGTCGCGCGATCGATGCCAACCGCTATCGGGTAGGCTGGAGGTGTTCGCGGGTACCAGTCCAACAGCGCCATCCTGCATGGGGCTCGGGACCCTCCTTTTGCGTGCGCGTGCAAAGCCGTCGTATGATGGATTTGCACACGTGTGTAAATCCGGCACATGCGCGTAAGCAGCGGGCATTGATCATGACGTTGGTCCACTTGGGGGCAGGTTGGGCACGCAGGCCAACGCGTTGAGAATCGCCTGACGCCTGTCATGCCCCATCAGTACAGCCGGATCGCCATGTCGAAGTACCAGGTTCGGCGGATCTCGATCACGTCGAACTCGCGGGCCAGGCCCGGCGGGAACACCTGGTAGGGCGTCTGGCTGTCCACGATGCGTCGTATCGCTTCGTCGATGGCCG
>JBDTXW010000236.1:0-4222 GCA_040005975.1 Betaproteobacteria bacterium
TTCTCGCATCTGGCCAACATCGCCGAAGACGTGCACCAGAACCGGCGCCGGCGCGCGCACGCGATCGCCGGCTCGCCGCCGCAGGCGGGCAGCATCGCCCATGCGCTGGAGCGCCTGCACGGGACGGGCATAGCCGAGTCGGCGCTGCGCAGCCTCCTTGCCGAGGCGCTGATCAGCCCGGTGCTGACCGCGCATCCGACCGAAGTGCAGCGCAAGAGCATTCTCGATTGCGAGCGCGAAATCGCCCGGCTACTGCAATGGCGCGATCGCGGCACGCTGACGCCTGATGAGCACGAAGCCGTGCGGTCGGGACTCTATCGCCAGGTGCTGGCGCTGTGGCAGACGGCGATGCTTCGTCTGACGACGCTGCAGGTCAGCGACGAGATCGACAATGGCCTTGCTTACTATCGCTATACGTTTCTCGACGAGATTCCCCGGTTGTACACAGCGCTCGAAGACCGCTTCGCGCACGAATATGGAACGCTGCTCTCGGCGCCGCCGCTGCTGCGGATGGGCTCATGGATCGGCGGTGATCGCGACGGTAATCCGTTCGTCGTCGCCGAGACGCTGCGCTATGCGAGTCACGCGCAGGCATCACTCGTCTTTCTGCATTACCTGGCCGAAGTTCATCAGCTCGGCGCGGAGCTGTCGCTGTCGAATCGCCTGGTCACGCCGACACCGCGTCTGCTTGCGCTGGCCGCCGCCGCGCGCGATCCGAACCCGCATCGCGGCGACGAGCCCTACCGGCAGGCACTGACGGGGATCTATGCCAGGCTTGCGGCGACCGCGCGCGAGCTCGCCGATTGCGTGCCAGCGCGCGCGCCGCATGCCGTGCTGCCGCGCTACGAAGTACCCGCCGAGTTCCTCGTCGACCTCGACGCGATCGCGCAGTCGCTGGCGACGCACGGTGCCGAGCAGCTGGCGGCCGGGCGCCTGCGCCTGTTGCGTCGCGCGGTCAGCGTGTTCGGCTTTCATCTGGCGGCGTTGGATCTGCGCCAGAATTCCGAGGTGCACGAGGATGTCGTTGCTGAGCTGCTGGCGAGGGCCGGAGCCCACCCCGATTACGCCGCCCTGGACGAGGCGCAGCGGGTCCGCCTGCTGATCGCCGAGCTCGGCAATCCGCGGCTGCTCGACACGCCGCATCTGGCGCGATCGCCGACGCTGGACAGCGAGCTCGCGATTCTCCGCGCTGCCGCCGACATCCACCAGCGCTTGGGTCCCGCAGCGCTGCCCAATTACGTGATCTCCAAGTGCCAGTCGCTTTCCGACCTGCTCGAAGTGGCGGTCATGCTGAAGGAAGTCGGCTTGCTGACACCGACCCGGCTCGCAGTCAACATCGTTCCGCTGTTCGAAACCATCGACGATCTCGAGCATTGCGCGGAAGTGATGGCGTCGGCATTTCGCCTGCCGTGCTACCAGCGCTGGCTCGCAAGCCGCGGCGGCTGGCAGGAGGTGATGCTCGGCTATTCGGACAGCAACAAGGACGGCGGTTTCGTGACGGCGAACTGGGCGCTCTATCGGGCCGAGCTGAAGCTGGCCGAAGCGTTTCGCAACTTCGACGTCAAGCTGCGCCTGTTCCACGGCCGCGGCGGGACCGTCGGTCGCGGCGGCGGGCCGAGCTACGAGGCGATACTGGCCCAGCCGGTGGGCAGTGTCAACGGCGCCATTCGCGTCACCGAGCAAGGCGAGATCATCGCAAGCAAGTATTCCGATCCCGAGCTGGGACGGCGCAATCTCGAAACGCTGGTTGCAGCGACGCTCGAGGCCACGCTATTGCGCGATCGCGACGAGTCCGACCACGCGCAGCGCTTTCACGAGGCAATGCACGCGCTGTCCGGGTTTGCGTTCAAGGCCTACCGCGCGCTGGTCTACGAAACGCCTGAGTTCCTCGCATTTTTTCGCGCTTCGACGCCGATCGCCGAAATCGCCGAGCTCAACCTCGGCAGCCGCCCGGCGTCACGCCGGGCATCGCAGCACATCGAGGACCTGCGCGCGATTCCGTGGGTGTTCAGCTGGAGCCAATGCCGGCTGACGCTTCCGGGATGGTACGGTTTCGGCACGGCGGTCGAGGCCTGGCTCGCCGCCGAATCACCGGTGCGCGAGGAACGCATTGCGACGCTGCGCGACATGCACCAGCGCTGGCCGTTTTTCCGCAGCATGCTGTCGAACATGAGCATGGTGCTTGCGAAGACCGACCTCGCGATCGCCTCGCGCTATGCCGACCTGGTGACTGATCCTGCCGTGCGTGAAGCAATCTACCCGCGGCTCGTGGCTGAGCACAGGCGCACCGTGCACTGGCTGCTGCAGGTGACCGGCCAGAGCGGGCTGCTCGACGACAATCCGACGCTCGCGCGCAGCATCCGCAACCGCTTTCCGTACCTCGATCCGCTCAATCACGTGCAAGTCGAGCTATTGCGCCGTTACCGGGCGGGACAGACGGACGTCCGCACCAAGCGCGGCATCCACCTGACGATCAACGGGCTGGCCGCGGGCTTGCGCAACAGCGGCTGACTCCGGTCGCAAGCCTCACGCCACAGACACGCTAGCGTCCTGTTGGCTCGGGCTGGCGCACCCTCCCGAACGAAACTGCGGGCGGGGCCTTACGTTATGTCCAGGAGATCGCAACCCACGGGCTTTCCCGTTGTCGAACAAGGGCAGACGTCAATCTGGACGTCTTCACCTCAAGAAATGGGACCAATGATGCAAGAGTTTTTTACGATCCGGGCACCGCGGCTGCAGAGCTTGCTGCGGATTGTTGTCGCCTGCCTGTTTCTGCAGCACGGTACGGCGAAATTGCTCCATGTGCCGCACATCGCGTCGATGGACAACGTGCAGTTGCTGTCGCTGGCGGGAATCGGAGGCGTGCTCGAGCTCGCCGGTGGGTTCCTGCTGCTGATCGGTCTCTTTACGCGCCGCGTCGCATTCCTGCTGTCGGGCGAGATGGCGGTTGCCTACTTCATCGCCCATGCACCGCAGGGCGCGCTTCCGATTTTGAACGGGGGCGAGCTGGCGGTCGTGTATTGCTTCGTGTTCCTGTATTTCGCCGCTGCAGGTGCGGGTCCGTGGAGCGTCGATGAACGCAGCGTGGCGAGTGCGAGCGGCCTAACGCGGTGGACGCGTGTCGATGCCAGAGGAACGGTGCCGGCCGGCGGCGCCCGGCGATTCGCCTGGCTTGACCAGCCAGCCGACGAGGACGCCGAGCACCAGCCATAGCGCGGCGTTGGCTACATAGCTCGCGCGAATGAACGCGCGCGCCTCTTCGCCGGCGCTCGCATCGACGGCCGGGAGCGGCGCGCCGACGGCATGCGGTGCAATCAGCAGCGCAACGCCGAGGATGCGCGGTAACGCCTTTCTCGCGAACGCGGCGAGCCACAGTCCCGTAGCCGAGCAACCCGCCGCACCGATCCACCACACCTGGCGATCGGCCAGTGGTGCGGCACCGGTACCAGGGAGCTCCGGCGCGAGTCCGAGCGCCGGCGCGACGAAAAATGCGGCGTATCCGGCGATTCCCCACGCCACGCCGGCGCGCCAGCCGAATTGCCTTCGCAGCGACATTGCCGCGCCGAGCAGCAGCGCAAACGCGGTTGCCAGGATGATGTTGGCGACGGTGGTGGCGACCAGGCGCTCGGCACTGTCGCGCGGTGCCCAGGCCTGATCGGCGTGGGCAGCGGTCGCGGTATGCGGCATGCTCGCGACTTCCCGCGCTTCGGCGGCGCGGATCAGCGGCACGATTTCGATCTGCTGCAAGGCGGTCAGCAACATGCCGGACACGGCTCCGGCCAGCGCAGCGGCGGCGATTAGTCGCTTGAGCATTGCGCCGCGCTCAGCGCCAGCGGCCGCAGAAAGCCCTTAGTGGCATGCGAATCCTGCCGCGTGGCGCGCATCGTGCGCGCCGTTGTGTAGCGCTTCGGTTTGCGCGAATCCCGCGACGTACAGCAGGACCAGCCCGAAGACGACGGCGCAAAGTGTCGCCGAAAGGTTCGACGCGGCAAGCGCTGCATGCCGGTCCGGCGCGGCGGCTTCGAGACTAGTGTTGAATGATGGCATCGTCGGTTCCCCCTGCGGTTTGGCGGTGCAACTCGATCGGCTGGCCGTGTGGCGTGTCGCGCGCGGCCCGCGCCCACTGCTCGCGCCGCGCGTGCAGCGCATCGTTGCTGACCAGGCCCTTGCCCGTGGCGATGCGCTCGAGCGCCGTCAGCCAGTGTCGGTAATAGTCCTCGCC
>JBDTXW010000237.1:0-4205 GCA_040005975.1 Betaproteobacteria bacterium
GGCGTCGTCGGCTACTGCTGGGGCGGCCTGATCACCTGGCTCGCGGCGTGCCGGCTCGAGAGGTTTGCCTGCGCGGTGTCGTACTACGGCGGGGGGATCCTCGACGCGGCCGCCGGGCAGCCGAAATGTCCGGTGCTCGCGCATTTCGGCGAACGCGATGCGGTGATCCCGGTTGCCGGCGTGCGCGCCTTTGCCGAAGCGCACCCGGAGGTTCAGGTCCACATCTACGCCGCCGATCACGGCTTCAACTGCAATCAGCGCGGCGCGTACGATGCCGCTGCGGCGACGCTGGCACGGCAACGCACGCTCGACTTTCTGCGCCAGCATATAGGCTGAACGATCTCGGCAACCGCCAATTAGTTGACAAAAGCAACTAATTGGCCGGACAGTGGCGCGACGGCCTGCGTCTCTGGCCGGAAGGAGAGCGATGGCCACGTCGCGGGCGGATAGCGCAGTGCGCGAGGCGCGGATTGCTGCGCTGCGCCGCTTCAATCGCCTCTATACGCACCGGATCGGCGTCCTGCAGGAAGGCTTGCTCGACAGTCCCTTTTCGCTCGCCCAGGTGCGCGTCCTGTACGAGTTGGCGCATCCCCAGTCAGTGGACGCGGGCGCGCCGACTGCGAGCGAGCTTTCGGCAAGGCTCGGCCTGGATGAAGGGTATCTAAGCCGCATCGTGCACGGCTTCGAGCTGCAGCGCATGCTGCGCCGCCGCCCGAGCGCGGCTGACGCGCGGCGGCAGTTGCTGGCGCTGACGCCCAAGGGAAGGGCGGCGTTCGTTCCGCTCGAAGCGCGTTCGCACGACCAGGTCGGTGCGCTGGTCGACGGCCTTGCCGCCGCCGACCAGCGTCGATTGGTTGCAGCGGCGGCGGCGATCGAGAGCCTGCTCGATATCCATATGAATCCGCGGCCGATCGCGTTGCGCGCGCCACGTCCGGGCGACATCGGCTGGGTCGTGCAGCGGCACGGTGAGCTCTATGCGCGCGAATACGGCTACGACCTCCAATTCGAGGCGCTGGTCGCAGCCATCGCCGCCCGCTTCGTGGAGCGTTTCGACGCCAGGCATGACCGTTGCTGGATCGCCGACTGCGGCGGGACGAACGTCGGGTCGGTGTTTGTCGTGCGCCAGTCGGCCGGCGTAGCCAAGCTGCGCCTGCTGCTGGTCGACCCCGACGTGCGCGGCCGCGGCCTTGGCGCGCGGCTGGTGAGAGAATGCATCCGCTTTTCGCGCCGCGCCGGATTTCGCACGATGGTGTTGTGGACGCAGAGCGAGCTCGCCGCGGCGCGCCATATCTACGAGCAGGCGGGCTTCCAGCGAATGCGCTGCAAGCCGCATCACAGCTTCGGCCGCGACCTCGTCGCGGAAACATGGCGGCTCACGCTCTAAGCTGAGCGCCGGCGCCCAAGCCTGAGTGCGGCCGCGACAGGGCGCGCGGCGCCGGGTTACACTTAGCCGGCCTGTATCGAAGGCGCGGCCGCGGAACGCACGTGGCCGATGCTGCCTATCCGGTGGCCCACGGAGGACGGACGATGAAATGTACGACCTGCGGTTACGAAACGCAGCCGGGCGCCCGTTTTTGCGTCCAGTGCGGGACGACCCTGCCGGCCGAACCGGCGCCACCTGCCCCGCAGGCCGCCGTCCCCTTCGCCCCCATCTCGCTCGCGCCGCCGCTGGCCGCAGCGGCAGCGCCCGCCGCAGCCGCCCCCGCAAAACCGTCGGCGGCCGCACCGGCAAAGCGGGCGGCAGGTGCGTCCAGCGCGACGATCCCGCCGCGCCCGCCGGCCGACGCCGCGCCGGCGGCGGCCGCCGCGGACAATGCCCCACCCGAGCCTGCGTCGGTACCGATCTCCGGCGGCCCGAAGCTAGGAATGATTGCCGCGATGCTGGCCCTGGTTGCCGTGCTCGCCATCGGCGGATTCGTCGCTTACCGCGTATCGCTATCGGGCGAAACCAAAGACGCGACCACCGCGGCGGAGCCCGGCAAAGCGTCGGACACCGCCGCCGCGCCGGCATCGGTCGACGGCGCCAAGGACGCAAGCGTCCCGGGCGCGCCGCCGCCAGCGCTGGCAGGAACGACGCCGGAGGCGGGCAAGGATCAGCCTGCGACATCCGCGTCGGTCGCGGGGGCGCCGAAATCGGTTGCAGGACAGACGAACACTTCGGGCACGCCGACCAAGGCGACGTCGGCAGCGTCGAAAGCGGCACGCTCGGCAGCAGCCCCGCCACCCGCCGCCGGCGCCGGATCGACCGAAACGCCGGCCGCGCCGGCCGCGGTGGCACGAACGCCGACGCCAACGCCCGCGCCGCAACTCGATCGCTGGCAGCAGATGCACGACGCGATGGCGCGATGCAAACGTGAGGACTTTTTCCGCCGCATCGGATGCGAGCAGAGCGTCGGGCTGCAATATTGCGAGGGCTACTGGGGCAAGGTGGCGCAGTGTCCAGGCGCGCCCAGGGAATCGGGGCGCTAACGGCGCGATCAGGCCGCGCGCCAACTTGACGACTCGGCCTCGGCCCACCAGAATGAAAAGGCTGCCCAACACTGGGCGAATAATGAAAATTTTCGCGACGGCTGCAGGACTGCTGTTTACTCTGCCGGCGCTCGCCGGTACCAACTCGGCAATCTTCTTTCAGGTTCCGACGCTCGACGAGTTCGGACTGATTGGACTGGTCGTCGCGGTGGGCATCGCCGCCGGGCTGGTCATACGCCGCCGGAAGAAATAGGAGCGAGACCGCGTCCGCATGAGGCGACGGCCACGTGCGGATCGGCTCGACGATGGCGATGAACGAGTTGCTGTCCGTGCTTCGCATCGCCTATTACGGGCTGATGGCTGGAAGCTTTGCGTTTCTGCTGCTCTGGGAAGACGGCACTCCGCTGGTGCACGAGGTCCGGGCGCGCCGGCGGCATGTCCTGCGCAATCTCGCGCTGTTCGTCTGCGTCGTCGCCGTCGCCGATGGGCTGGTCGGCGCCTGGTTGCTGGACATTCCGTCGCGGCTGACGATTACGCCGCCCGGACTGCTGACACCGCTGGGCCTTCCGGTGGTGGCTCAGCTCATCGTGGCATTCGTTGTGATTGATCTGTCGACCTACGCAGTCCATCGGCTGTTCCACGCCCAGCGGTGGCTCTGGTTGATGCATTCGGTACATCATTCGGACGCGCAGGTCGATGTCAGCACCAGCGTGCGCCATCATCCGGTCGAAGTGGCCATCGACGTCGCCGTGAAGCTCGCGCTGTATCTGTTGCTCGGACTGCCGCTGTGGATCGAGGCGGCGCGCACGCTTCTGATCAATCCGCTCAGCATGGCGCAGCACGCCAACATCGCCTATCCCCGCTGGGTCGAACGTCCGCTGCGCTGGCTGCTGGTCACGCCGGCGATGCATCGCGTGCACCACCTGCCGGACGCGCGCGACACCGATTCCAATTACGGTCAATGCTTTTCGGTCTGGGACCGGATCTTTGGCAGCTACCGGCCGCCGGATCCGGTGGCCCCGCCTCGCTTCGGGTTGCGCAGCCTCGCCGACGACTCGTTCCAGTCGGTCGGCGGCATGCTTCTGACCCCTTGGCGAGCGCGGCGCCTGCGCACGCTGTAGCGGGCGCGGCACAACCGCAAGGCTGCCGCAGCTGCGACAGCTTGCCGGGGCAGGACAAAGCTCCCCTATGACGTTATCATGGCGATTGTGCCTGGGCGTCAGCCCCAAGCCCAAGGTCCGATCGAGGGGAGCCGATGACTTGCCAGATCTGCGGACGGCAGAGCGCGCCCGGCACGAAGCTGTGCGCTGACTGCCGCGCTGCGCGCAAGCGTGCCTATGACGCGACGATTACCCAGCCGCTTCTGGCGATGGTCGGTGCGAGGAGCGTTTCGCGCACGCTATCGCGGCTGCGCCGCTCGGACAGCTCCCCCGAAGCCAAGGCCAGGCGGGCCGCCCGCAAAGCCAAAGCCGCGACGGACGCGGTCGCGCCGCCGGCCGCCGTCCAGCCTTCGACCCGATCGCGGGCACTGTTGTGGGTTTGGCTGGCGATCGGCGTAGTGCTTGCGGCGATCGCGGGCTGGCACCTGCCGAGCCACACGCCCGCCGCGCCCGACGGGGATGCGACCCCGCTCGCGAGCGCGCCCGCGTCGCAGCAGGGCCCGCTCGACGCCGGCATCGACCCGGCACGAATCAAGCCACCCGAGCCGGCGCCGGTCGCGCCAGCGCTGCCGCAGC
>JBDTXW010000238.1:0-4200 GCA_040005975.1 Betaproteobacteria bacterium
GAGCTCGCGCCGGCGAAGCTCGCGGCCAGCGGCTGCGCGCCGCCCATTCCGCCCAGACCGGCGCTGACGAACCAGCGGCCGGCGAGCTCGCCCGCATAATGCTGGCGACCAGCCTCGACGAAAGTTTCGTAGGTCCCTTGCACGATGCCCTGGCTGCCGATGTAAATCCAGCTGCCGGCCGTCATCTGGCCGTACATCATCAGGCCTTTGCGGTCGAGCTCGTGGAAGTGTTCCCAGGTGGCCCACTTGGGCACCAGATTCGAGTTGGCGATCAACACGCGAGGCGCGTCCGGATGCGTACGGAAAACGCCGACCGGCTTGCCGGACTGGATCAGCAGCGATTCATCCTCCTCGAGCGTAGAGAGCGCCTGAAGGATCGCCTCGAAGCAGTCCCAGTTGCGCGCGGCCTTGCCGATTCCGCCGTAGACGACCAGCGCGTCCGGGTTTTCCGCCACTTCCGGGTCCAGGTTGTTCTGGATCATCCGGTAGGCAGCCTCGATCAGCCAGTTCTTGCAGGTCAATTGGCTGCCGCGGGGCGCGCGGACCGTTCGCGGCTGGGCGACGCGGTGCAGCGGTGACAGGTCATTCATGGCAAGACTCGCTTAAGGGCGGGAGGAAGCGGTCCAACTCTACTTGTCTGGACAACCGGGGTGCAAGTACGATCGCTGCATGGCTGCCGCGGCTAACGACGACCCGAAGCCGAACTTCGGGTATCACCGGCTCCAGCGGTACGTCGGCCGGTCGGTTCGGGGCCCCACCCTATGAGCACCACGCTTTGGCGCAACGCGCGGCTGGCCACGTTGACCGCCGGCCCGCCCTGGGGGCTGATCGAGCGCGGCGCGATGCTGGTCGACGGCGACACGCTGCGCTGGGTCGGCGCCGAGGCCGATCTTCCGGCCGATCTGGTCACCGACGCCGAACAGGACGTCGGCGGCCGACTGGTGACGCCGGGGCTCGTCGACTGCCACACGCATCTCGTGTACGGGGGTAACCGCGCGAAGGAGTTCGAGCTGCGGTTGCAGGGCGCAAGCTACGCGGACATCGCGCGCGCCGGGGGCGGCATCCGTTCGACCGTCGAGGCCACGCGTTTGGCCAGCGACGAGACGCTATTCGACGCTGCGCGCGAGCGAGCCAGAGCGCTGATGGCGGAAGGCGTAACTACGCTTGAGATCAAGTCCGGCTATGGCCTCACCGCCGACCATGAGGTGCGCTGCCTCGCCATCGCGCGCCGGCTCGGTCGCGAATTGCCGCTGACGGTGCGCACGACCTGCCTGGCGGCGCATGCGGTGCCGCCCGAATTCGATGGGCGCGCCGACGCATACGTCGACGCCGTATGTGCGTGGCTGCCGGCGCTTCATGCGCGAGGCCTGGTCGACGCGGTCGACGCGTTCTGCGAAAACATCGCCTTTACGGCGGCCCAGACGCGGCGCGTCTTCGAGTCGGCGCGCGCGCTCGGTATTCCGGTCAAGCTGCACGCCGGGCAGCTGAGCGATCAGGGCGGCGCGCAACTGGCGGCAGAGTTCGACGCGCTGTCGTGCGACCACCTCGAGCATCTGAGCGGCGACGGCGTGCGGGCGCTCTCGCGCGCAGGCACGGTCGCGGTTTTGCTGCCTGGTGCGCACTACTTCCTGCGCGAGACGAAATTGCCCCCGGTACAGGCGTTGCGCGACGCCCAGGTGCCGATCGCGATCGCCACCGATCACAATCCGGGGTCGTCGCCGACGCTGTCGCCGCTTTTGATGATCAACATGGCCTGCACGTTGTTCCGCCTGACGCCCGAGGAGGCTCTGCGGGGCATGACGGTGCACGGTGCGCGCGCTCTCGGCCTGCGCGACCGCGGCACCTTGCAGTCGGGGCAGCGCGCCGATTTCGTCGTGTGGAATCTCGACGAGCCCAATGAGTTGGCCTACCTGTTCGGCCACCATCCCCGGGCGCGCGTGATCGCCGGCGGACAGGAGTGCGCGTTGTGAATGCAACGAACGACGCGGTATTCACGCTTCACCGCGGATCGGCGCCGCTGCTGGTGAGCCTGCCGCACGTGGGCACGCTCGTCCCGGATACGCTTAAGCCGTTGTTCGTCGAACGCGCGCTGGCGCTCGAGGACACCGACTGGCACCTGGAATCGGTGTACGGATTCGCGCATGAGATGGGCGCGAGCCTGATCGTGCCGCGGCATTCGCGCTACGTCATCGATCTCAATCGCCCGGCCGAGAATACGCCGATGTATGCCGGCGCCAACAACACGGAGTTGTGTCCGACCCGATCGTTTCGCGGCGAACCGATCTATCGCCAGGGCAACGCACCGGACGCGAACGAGGTGTCGCGGCGGCGCTCGACTTACTGGCAGCCCTATCACGACGCGCTCGGCGCCGAGCTGGCGCGAATCAAGGCGCAGCACGGCGTTGCGCTGCTTTGGGACGGCCACAGCATCAAGTCGGCGCTGCCGTGGCTGTTCGACGGCAAGCTGCCCGACCTGAATCTCGGCACGGCAGGCGGGGCGAGCTGCGCGCCGTCGCTCAGCGCGGCGCTGTCGGAGGCGCTCGCCCGACAGGAGGCTTTTACCTACGTGATCGACGGTCGCTTCAAGGGCGGCTACATCACCCGCCACTACGGCCGGCCGCAGGACGGCGTCCATGCGGTACAGCTCGAAATGTGCTGGTCGTGCTACATGGCCGAGACGCCGCCGCACGTCCTCGACGCGCGCCGCGCGGCGACGCTGCAGCCGGTCCTGCGTTCGCTCCTTGGCGCGGCGCTCGATTGGAAGCCGCATGACTGACGGCGCATCGCTGTGGGCGCCGCGCGCGTGGGTGTCCGGCGGATGGAAAGAGCATGTGCTGCTGCGCGTGGGCGTCGATGGCCGGTGGGCCGAGGTGACCCCGGGCGTGATCGATGCGCCTGCCGGCGCCACCGTGCTCGCCGGCCCGCTGCTGCCTGGCCTGGTCGACGCGCACAGCCACGCGTTCCAGCGTGCGTTTGCCGGCCTGGCCGAATGGCGCGACTCAAGGCGCGATGACTTCTGGTCCTGGCGCGACCGGATGTACAAGGTTGCGCTGCGGATCACTCCCGAGCAGCACGCTGCTGTCGTCGCGCATCTTTACATCGAGTTGCTGCGCGGCGGCTACACCCAGGTGTGCGAATTCCACTATCTGCACAACGACCCCGATGGTCGCGCGTACGCGGACCCGCTCGAGCTCTCGTGGTCGGTTGCCGATGCGGCTGCCGAAGCAGGCATCGGTCTGACGCTGCTGCCGGTGCTCTACGAGCGGGCAGGGTTCGCCCAGCCCGCGCTGCGCGACGACCAGCGCCGATTCCGCGCATCGGCAGAGCAGGTCTGGGGCGCACAGCGAGCCATCGCGGCGAGCGGCCGGCCCCTGCTGAACGCAGGCGTGGCGATTCACTCGCTGCGCGCCGCAACCCCGTCGTCGATCGATGCGCTGCGCAGCCTCGTCGCGGATTTCGAAGGTCCGATCCACATTCACGCCGCGGAGCAGACGGGCGAGGTCGACGAATGTGTCGCGGCCACCGGTGCGCGGCCGGTCGAATGGCTGGCGCACGAAGGTCTGCTCGACTCGCGATGGCAGCTCGTCCACGCGACGCACTGCCTGCCCGAGGAAATCGACGCGGTGGCGAAAAGCGGTGCCGGCGTCGTTCTCTGTCCCGGCACCGAGGGCAATCTCGGCGACGGCGTGCCCGACTTGCCGCGATGGCTCGACGCCGACGTGCCGATCGCACTCGGCTCGGACAGCCAGATTACGCGCGACTGGCGCGAAGAGCTGCGCTGGCTCGAGTACGCCCAGCGTCTGACACGGCGCCAGCGCAACATTGCCGCTTCTCCGCGCGCCGGAATCTCCTCGACTGCGGAGCGCCTGTTTTCGCGCCTGCTCGACGGCGGCCGCGCAGCAGGTGAGAAGCGCTGGGGTATCGTCGTCGGTGCGCGCGCCGATGCATTAGTCGTCGACTCGAGCGATCCGAGCCTTCTTGGCATTCCGGCGCCGCAACTGCTCGATGCGCTGGTGTTCTCAAGCCCCACTCGGCCCTGGCGCGATGTGCTAGTCGCGGGACGCTGGGTCGTGCGCGATCATCATCACGCGCATGCGGCTGCGATCGCACAGCGCTTCGAAGCGGCAATGGACGCGATCTGGCGGGACGGGTGAGACGGCTGCACGGGCAGTTGGTGACAAACGACGTCGCACCCAAGCT
>JBDTXW010000239.1:0-4199 GCA_040005975.1 Betaproteobacteria bacterium
GCGGTCATCGACGCGGCGACGCTGCGGCTGCGCCCGATCCTGATGACGACCGGCGCGATGGTGCTCGGCGCGCTGCCGCTGGCGCTCGCCCGCGGCGCGGGAGCCGAGTCGAGGCTGCAGATCGGGTGGGTGATCGTCGGCGGCATGGCTTTCGGGACGTTGCTGACGCTGTTCGTCGTGCCTACCGCGTACACGCTGCTGGCGCGCGGCCGCCGGACGACGGAGCCAGCCGAGGCGCTTGCCCCGCCGGCGCATCCCCACCCGGGACCCGCCGACTAGACGAAGCAGAGCGCGCCAGCGCCAATTGCCATAGAATCGCAACCGGGCCGTCATCCACGGCGGCGACAATTCGAATCTCGTCAGTAAGGAGGAAACAATGAAGCAACGCATTTCGGGTTTGGTGCGCGCCGCGATCGCCGCCGCGCTGCTGGGACTCAGCGCGCAGGCGCAGGCGGTCACCGAGGTCCAGTGGTGGCATTCGATGACAGGCGCGCTCAACGATCGCGTCAATGACATCGCCAAGCGCTTCAACGAAAGCCAGAAGGATTACAAGGTCACGCCGGTGTTCAAGGGCAGCTATTCGGAATCGATGACTGCCGCGATTGCCGCGTACCGCTCCGGCAACGCCCCGGCGCTGCTGCAGGTGTTCGACGTCGGCACCGCCACGATGATGTCGGCGAAGGGCGCGATCAAGCCGGTCTACCAGCTGATGGCCGATGCCGGCGAGAAGTTCGACTCGAAGGCGTACGTCCCGGCCGTCGCCGGCTATTACACCAATCCCAAGGGCCGGATGCTGTCGTTCCCGTTCAACAGCTCGACCACGGTGTTCTACTACAACAAGGACGCGTTCGAAAAGGCGGGCATCGATGCCAATCGTGCGCCGGTCACCTGGGCCGAGGTCGTCGCCGATGCGGCTAAGATCAAGGCGGCGGGCGTGCTGCCGTGCGCCTACACAACAGGCTGGCAATCGTGGGTGCAGCTCGAGAGCTTCAGCGCCTGGCATAACGTGCCGTTCGCAACCGAGCAGAATGGCTTCGCCGGCAGCCATCCGAAGCTCGTCTTCAACGGCCCGCTGCAGGTCCGCCATATCGCCGACATGCAGGACTGGGCGAAAAAGGGTTATTTCACCTATGCGGGCCGCGGGAACGAGCCCGAAGCCAAGTTCTTCAGCGGCGAATGCGCGATGCTGACGAGCTCCTCGGCCGCGTACGGCAACATCGTCAAGAATGCCAAGTTCAAGTTCGCGGTGTCGCCGCTTCCCTACTACGCCGACGTCAAGGGCGCGCCGCAGAACACGATCATCGGCGGCGCGAGCCTGTGGGTGATGGGCGGCAAGTCGAAGGACGAGTACAAGGCGGTGGCGAAGTTCCTGACGTTCCTGTCGCAGCCGGGGCTGCAGGCCGAGTGGCACCAGGCGACCGGCTACCTGCCGATTACGATGGAGGCCTACGAGCTTACGAAAGCGTCGGGCTTCTACGACAAGAACCCCGGCACCGATGTCTCGGTCAAGCAGATGATCGTCAAGACGACCGACAAGTCGCGCGGCGTCCGCCTGGGCAATTTCGTGCAGATTCGCGCCATCATCGACGAAGAGCTCGAGAACGTCTGGAGCAGCAAGAAATCCGCCAAGGAGGCGCTGGACGCGGCGGTTGCCCGCGGCAACGAGCAGATCGACCGGTTCGCGAAGACCGCGCGAGAGTGATTGATATTGCGTCGGCTTAGCTGACGCGATATCGGTCCGAGTTCGAGCGTCACGGCCAACGGCGGCCGCGACGCTTAACTCGGACATGCTTACAAATCCGAGGGGTTGCCAAACGCATGGCAGCTGACAAGCGCACGCTGTTCCGGTCCTCGTGGCTGCCCTACGCGCTGCTGTTGCCGCAGGTCGCCGTCACTGTCTTGTTCTTCTTCCTGCCTGCCGGGCAGGCGGTGATTCAGTCGACGCAGATCCAGGACGCGTTCGGCGGCAATCTGCAATTCGTCGGACTGGACAATTTCCGCGACCTGTTCCACGACGAGCTCTACCTGGCATCGTTCAAGGTCACCGCGGTGTTCTCGATACTGGTCGCCGTATTGGGGCTGGTGATATCGCTGATCCTCGCGGCGTTCGCCGATCGCATCGTTCGCGGCGCGGGCGTGTACAAGACTCTGCTGATCTGGCCGTACGCCGTCGCCCCGGTGATCGCCGGCGTCCTGTGGCTGTTTCTGTTCAATCCGACGCTGGGCATCATCGCGCATTGGCTCACCAGCGCGGGCGTCGAGTGGAACTACCTGCTGTACGGCAATCAGGCGCTGACGCTGGTCGTCATCGCCGCGGTCTGGAAGCAGGTGAGTTACAACTTCCTGTTCTTCCTGGCCGGGCTGCAGTCGATTCCGAAGTCGCTGCTCGAGGCCGCTGCAATCGACGGCGCGGGGCCGGTCAAGCGGTTCGCGACGATCGTCTTTCCGCTGCTGTCGCCGACGACGTTTTTCCTGTTGGTGGTCAATATCGTTTACGCTTTCTTCGATACCTTCGGCATCATCGACGCCGCGACGTCGGGCGGTCCGGGTCAGGCGACCGACATCCTCGTCTACAAGGTGTACAAGGACGGCTTCAAGGGATTGGACCTCGGCGGCTCGGCGGCGCAGTCGGTCGTGCTGATGGCGATCGTCATCACGCTGACGGTGATCCAGTTCCGCTACGTCGAGCGCAAGGTGCAGTACTGACATGATCGAGAATCGGCCGCTGCTCACCTGGATCAGCTACATCGTGCTGACGATAGGCGTCGCAATCGTCGCGTTTCCGGTGTACGTCACGCTGGTCGCATCGACGCGCACCGCGCAGGAAGTCCTGCAGGCACCGATGCCGCTGACGCCAGGCACCCACCTGCTCGAGAATTATGCCGCGGTCCTGACGCACGGCGCCGGCGAGTCCGACGCCGGCGTCGGGCGGATGATGGTCAACAGCCTGATCTCGGCGCTGGTCATCGCGATCGGTAAGATCGCGATTTCGCTGCTGTCGGCATTCGCGATCGTCTACTTCCGCTTCCCTTTCCGGCGGTTTTTCTTCTGGATGATCTTCGTCACGCTGATGCTGCCGGTCGAGGTGCGCATCCTGCCGACGTACAAGGTCGTGGCGGATCTGGGAATGCTCGACACCTACGCGGGACTGACTATTCCGCTGATCGCCTCGGCGACCGCAACTTTCCTGTTCCGTCAGTTCTTTCTCACCATCCCCGACGAGCTCGCCGAGGCCGCGCGCATCGACGGCGCGGGGCCGATGCGCTTTTTCTGGGACGTCGTCGTGCCGCTGTCGCGGCCCAGTATCGCGGCGTTGTTCGTGATCCTGTTCATCTACGGCTGGAACCAGTACCTGTGGCCTTTGCTGGCGACGACGCAGGAAGACATGTACACGACGGTGATCGGAATCAAGCGGATGATCTCGGGCGGCGACGCCGCGACCGACTGGAACCTGGTGATGGCGACCGCGATGCTGGCGATGCTGCCGCCGGCGCTGGTCGTCCTCCTGATGCAGCGGTGGTTCGTCAAGGGTCTGGTCGACGCCGAGAAATGACGACAGGGGAACATGGCTAAAGTCCAGCTGCGCGAGGTACGCAAGAGTTACGCCAACGCCGAGGTGATCCACGGTGTGTCGGTCGACGTCACCGACGGCGAATTCATCGTCATCGTCGGCCCGTCGGGCTGCGGCAAGTCGACCCTGTTGCGCATGGTCGCCGGACTGGAGGCGATCACGGCCGGCGAGATCGTCATCGGCGATAGAGTCGTCAACGAACTGGAGCCCAAGGACCGCGATATCGCGATGGTGTTCCAGAATTACGCGCTGTATCCGCATATGAGCGTGTTCGGCAACATGGCCTACGGACTCAAGATTCGCGGTTTCAAGAAGAGCGATATCGATGCCAGGGTCAAGCGCGCCGCGGAGATACTCGAGCTCGGTCCGATGCTGGGGCGCAAGCCGCGCCAGCTTTCCGGCGGCCAGCGCCAGCGCGTGGCAATGGGCCGCGCGATCGTGCGCGAGCCGGCGGTCTTCCTGTTCGACGAGCCCTTGTCGAACCTGGATGCGAAGCTGCGCGTGCAGATGCGCTTCGAGATCCAGAAGCTGCATCGCCACCTCGGCACGACCAGCCTCTACGTCACGCACGACCAGGTCGAGGCGATGACGCTGGCGCAGCGCATGATCGTGATGAACGCCGGGCGGG
>JBDTXW010000240.1:0-4188 GCA_040005975.1 Betaproteobacteria bacterium
CGCCAGAGCGAAAGCATTGGTCTCGAGGCACCAGCGCCAGTGCTTGAGCGACATCGCCATCGCCGGCTTGAGCACGCCGCTGGCGGCATTGCTGACGACGATGTCGATACGGTCGAAATATGTGGCGATGGCGGCGAACATTTCGCCGACGCTGTCGGGCAGGCCGACGCTGCCCTGAAACGGCTGCGCCCGGCGGCCGCTCGCACGCAATGTGGCGCAAAGCGCCTCGGCTTCATCGTGGCTGTTGTAGTAGTTGGCCGCAATGTCGCAGCCGCCGGCAGCGAGCTTGGTCGCGATCGCGCGGCCGATACCGCGCGACGCGCCCGTCACGAGCGCGACCTTTCCGGCAAGCGGGGCTGACATCGGCGTTACTCGGGTTGTCTGGATTCCGGCACAGGACGGGCGGGTGCAGGCGGCGCGGGCGTACTCGTCCCGCGCCATGCCCCGGGACAATCGATAATTATCGCCTGCTTCGCTCTACCGAGCAACCTCGTCGCCCGGAAGAACTTGCAGGCGGCGGGCACCGGCGTCGCCATCGCCGCACTCGCACCCGCCCCGCGCCGGCACCTATCGGCCCGCCGCCGCGCGCCGGGCACGCAGCAGCCGCTGCGCTTCGAGGCACCAGTGCTTCTTGATGCCATGCCAGACGTCGGCGGCCCACATCACGTTGCTCGCACTCTCGTCCGGCAGCGGCGCGAGGCCTGTCGTGTTGTCGGGATCGAACGCGTTGATCCAGTCGCGCATCGGCGCGGACACCGCGAGCTGCGCGGTGTCCGGCACGAACACGTGCGAATACTGGGCCGGCAATGTGACGTTGCGCACGTTCGCCTTGCCGGCGGCATGAAAGGTCTTCACCTTTTCGAATCCCGGCGCATCCCAGGCGAAGAAATCCACGCCGATCCGATATCCGGTGAAGTCGTCGACCGTATCCGGAATCGTGCGGACGATGGGGAAAACCTTCCAATGAACCGGCAGGACCAGCGCCCAGCCGCCGGTGCCGACGACTGCCGCATCGGCGACTGACACGCCGACGACCGGCCGTTCACGGCCGGTCAGCGGGTCGACGATGCTCGTGCGATCTTCGAGTTGCCGCGTCAGCGGATTGAACACGCGCCGCTCCGCGCCGAAGCTGCCGGCAAGCTCGTGCAGGATCTTCACGACCTGGATCCCGCCCTGGCTGTGGCCGATGAGCATCGGTCGCACGCCTTCGTGCTCGTAGTACCAGGCGATCTCGCCCGCCTGCTGCGCGCTGTCCTCGTAGGGGCTCCGCGAGTAGGCCCCATCGCCCGGATCGCGGATCTTTTGCTCCGGATAGCCCATTCCGGTGAGAAACTGGGCGAATGATTCCATCAGCAGGTAGACCGGATAAATGCCGCCGTGTACTGCGAAGATGCGCGGCGTCGGACCCTTGGCGAGCACGTTGCGCACGTCGTCGTCGCTGATGTGTTCCGGATCGAGCGCGAGAATGCGCTCTTCGACCGCGGAATCGATCGCCACCGAGCGCAGCACGCTGCCAGCCGTGACGGCACGTAGGTCCTCTGCCGGAGCTTCGAGCGGCGCGGTGGCACATCCGGACAGCGCCATCAGCAGCGCGGCTGCGAGAAAAAGTCCCACGGATCGGCACGGTGTTATCAAGGCGCAAGACTCCTGATGGAATGGATAATATCGGCCAGCAGGCGCTCGGCACGATGGCGATCGAGCGCCCCCCTTCTGAATGATAAGGCCACTTCGACGACATCGCCCAGCGTCGTCAGCGCCACCACGACCGGTGACAGCGGGCCGGTCGACACCGCACGAATGTAACCTAGTCGAAACGGATAGACCTTCGCCTCCGGCCACAGGGCGTTCAGCTGCAGCGGCGTTACCCCCGCCCACACCGCGTAGTTCTTGGCGTGGAAGCGCTGCCGCTCCTCGTTCGAGAGATGGCGCCATTGCAGACTCGACAAACCTATCGCCAGCAGCGTCTGCAGGTAGAGCTTGCGCTGCTTGATCCGGCCGGTTTCGCTGCCTACGAACCTGGCCAGCTCGCGCAACGGCATGCCGTCCGGCACGGGGTGCGAGACGCGAAAAGAGCCCAGCAACGGTACAAAGCCTTCGGCAGATCGGGGTCCAAAATCGCTCCGCACGTTGACGATCGAGCCGACGGCGAGCTCGCGACGCCGCTTAGCCTGCCGGCGCTCCGGCACTTGGGGCGACAAGGTCATGAGCATGATCGTCAGAAACAGATCGTTTCGCGTCATGCCCCACGCCCGCGCCGTGCCCGAAAGCTGCGCCGACTCCGCCGCCTCGAGCCGGCCAAAAGCGACGCCGTTGTATCCGTCGCCGTCTTTCGGGTACGGCGGCCGGGCGGAGCGACGGCAGCTCGCGACCAGATAGCGCCAGCTCGACAGTCCGCGCGCCAGCGCCAGCGCCTGGCGCGCGAACAGGCGCCGATATCCGGGCGGGTAGAGATCGGGCAGCAGCGTCGCGCCGCCAGGTGCGATGCCGCAATAGTCCTCGACCATGCGCTGCAGCAGTCGAACGATCGAGTCGCCGCCGGCGATGAAGTGATCGTATGCGAGTCCGAAGTGGAACGCCGGTCCTGTATCGACGACAAAAAAACGAAAAGGCTCGATCCTGCCCGCCGCCGGAAAGGCGAGGTTCAGCTGCCGCTCGATCTCGGCGCGTACGGTCGCTTGCGCATCGGCGCCCGGGACGATTGCCGTCACCGGAGCCGCCGCGGCGCCTCCGGTCCATTCGTAGCGCAAGCGGCGACGATCGAGCGTAAGCCCGGTCAGGCCAAGCCCTTCGAGCTGCCGATCGATGCAGGCTTGGAGCCGCGACAGGTCGAGCGTTAGCGGCAGCGTGACCACGTGCACCGCGTTGTACGGATGCATCTCGCGCCAGCGCACCATCGCCGCCTGGAAAAGGTTGAGCCTGCCTTTCATTCGGAAGGGCCCGCCCCGAGCGCGGCGCGGCGCGCGCGGATCAGCCGCTGCGCCTCGATGCACCAGTGCTTTTTGATGCTGTACCAGATGTCCGCCGCGTGCACGATGTTGGCGCTGTCGACGTCGGGCCCTTCGGGCAACGCGGGCTGCGCCATCGCGGGGTCGTATTCGTCGATCCACGCGCGCGTGGCAGGATTGCGCGTCAGGTAGCGCGTACGCGGCATGCGGATATGGCTGGTCGCGGCCGGCAGCTCGACGTTACGCACCTGTGCGGTCCCGTCGGCGTGGTATTCCTCGCTGCCGGGAGGCGTGCCGGCGATCATGTCCCAGTCGATCGAGAATCCGGTGAACTCCTCGACCGTGTCGGGGATTGCGCGGAGCTTCCCCATCATGCTCCATTGGCCGAGCAGAAAGCGCGGCAGCTTGCCGGTGGCCAGTGCGGCAACGTAGGAAACCTTGAGGCCGACGACCGGACGCTCGCTGCCGCTGAGCGGATCGACGATGCTCGTGCGCGACTCGGATGCGCCGGTCAGCGGATTCCAGACCGGGATCGCCTTATGGTACGAACCGTTGAGCTCGTAGAGCACCTTGATCGCCAGCATGCCGCCCTGACTGTGGCCGATCAGGATCGGCATCATGCCGTCGCTTTCGTAATACCAGGCAAGCTCACCGGCGAGTTGCTCGCTGTCGGTAAAGCTGCTGCGCGACATGCTGCCGTCGCGCGGATTGCGCAAGCGCTGCTCCGGATAACCCATCGCGATCAGGTATTCGGCGAAGGGCTGCATCGTGATAAGTGGAAAACTACCCTGGATGCCGATTATCCGCGGTGCCGGCGCGAGCTTGAGCACGTCGCGAACCTCGGCCGCAGAGATGTGCTGCGGATCGAGCGCCAGGATGCGATCCTCGACGCCGTGATCGAGCGGCGCCGGGCGATGTGGCGTTTCGCTCGTCGCCGGGTCGTCGGCCGCTCCGGCCAGGCGAGCCTGCATTCCCGACAGCAGGACGAGGAGAAGCAGCGCGATGCCGGCGCGGAATCGCTGCAGTGTCCGCTGCCGGCGCAAGCCTGCGCCGTTCGCGCGTATCGTGCCTGGCGTCAAGGGTTGCGTCGTGTCCGCACTAGATTAGCTCCCGGCGGCGGCAAGCCGCGGGAAAAAACGCCCGGTGCGCCGCAAATAGGCCTCGTAGGCTGCACCGTGCGTCTTTAAGAGGTGCCGTTCCTCGTTGCGCGCCTTGAGATTCATCAGACCCAGGTGCACGATCG
>JBDTXW010000241.1:0-4158 GCA_040005975.1 Betaproteobacteria bacterium
CGAGGTTCTGGCCGCTGCGCCCGTACCCGCAGATGATCACGTGCTCCTGACGGGAGATCGTGCGCGCTGCGATCTGCGTCACCTGCGCGGCGCGGGCGAGCCAGTCGTTGGCCGTCATCCGACGAACCAGTGGCTCGGCCATCTGGATCATGAACGGCGCCGCCAGCATCGACAGAACCATCGCCGCGAGAACCAGCTGCGGGAAGGTCGAATCCAGGATGTGCAGATCGGTGGCGAGAGCTAGCAGCACGATCGCGAACTCGCCGGCCTGGGCCAGGTAGAAGCCGGTGCGCAATGCCGTTGCCAGCGGCGAGCGGAATGCCCTGGCCAGGATTACGATCAGCACCAGCTTGGCCAGCACCGGCGCGAACAGAAGCATCAGCACCCAGCCCAGGTTGGCGGCGACGACACCAAGGTTCAGATACATGCCAACGCTGACGAAGAACAGGCCGAGGAGGACGTCGCGAAAGGGCTTGATGTCCTCTTCGACCTGGTAGCGGTACTCGGTCTCCGCGATCAGCATGCCCGCCAGGAAGGCGCCCAGCGCGAACGACAAGCCGGCAAGCTCTGTCAGCGCCGCCAGCCCGAGGGTCACCAGCAGCACGTTGAGCATGAACAGTTCCGACGAGCGCAGCCGGGCGACGATAAAAAACCATCCGTGCATCAGCTTCTGCCCGAAGAACAGAATCGCCGCGAGGGCGACGGCGGCTTTCCCGGCCGCGATCGCCAGCGGCTTCCAAAGGTCCGCGCCGCCTTCGGCCAGGGTCGGCACCGCGATCAGGAACGCGACTACCGCCAGATCCTGAAACAGCAGGATGCCCATCACGTCGCGACCGTGCGGCGAGTTGAGCTCGGAGCGTTCGGCGAGCAATTTCGACACGATGGCGGTCGAGCTCATCGCCAGCGCCCCGCCGAGCGCGAACCCGGCAAGCCAGCCGAAGCGCAGGAAATGCAGGCCGACCATCGCCACCAGCGTCGTGATGGCGACCTGCGCGAGTCCCAATCCGAACACCGCGCGGCGCATCGTCTTGAGCTGCGGCAGGCTGAATTCGAGGCCGATCGAGAACATCAGGAATACGACGCCGAATTCGGCCAGGTCGCGGACGTTCGCGTCGTCCGGGACCCATCCCAGTGCATGCGGTCCGACCGCGATGCCGATCGCCAGGTAACCGAGGATCGGCGGCAGCCGCACCAGGCGGCAAAGAACCACCGCGACGACCGATGCGGCGAGCAGCAGCAGTATCAGTTGCAGGGTATGGGTCATCTTTTGGCGTGCGCCCGGCCGACGCGCGAGACGACGTTGTACGCCCTGTCACCCCGCACTGCACCGCGCGGGCGCCGTGCGAATGTAGCACAGAGCAAGCGCTTTCTCGTGACGGTATACTGGCCGCATGCCGACGCCGATCCGTGCACACGCCCCGGCCGCGCCCGATGCCGCGCCCGGCGTCGATGCCGACCGGGCACTCGCGCTGGGCCGGAGTGTGCTGGCCACCGAGGCGCTGGCGATCGATGCGTTGCAGGCCCGTCTCGGCACCGCCTTCGTCGCCGCGGCCGACGCGATCTACCGCTGCCGCGGCCGCGTCGTCGTCACGGGCATCGGCAAGTCGGGCCACATCGCGCGGAAGGTCGCGGCGACGCTCGCCTCGACCGGCACGCCGGCGTTCTTTGTCCACGCAGCCGAGGCGGGCCACGGCGATCTCGGCATGATCACCACCGACGACGTCGTGCTGCTGCTGTCGAATTCGGGCGAAACCGACGAGCTGGTGTCACTGATCCCGCACTTCAAGCGCCAGGGCGCCAAGCTGATCGCGTTGACCGGCAATGAGCAGTCATCGCTCGCGCAGGCGGCCGACATGCATCTGGACGCCAGCGTCGACAGCGAAGCCTGTCCGCTCGGGCTCGCGCCGACGGCGAGCACCACCGCAGCGCTGGCGCTCGGCGACGCGCTCGCGCTCACGGTGCTCGACGCGCGCGGGTTTTCGGTCGAGGATTTCGCACGCTCGCATCCGGGCGGCATGCTGGGCCGACGGCTGCTTACCCGCGTGCGCGACGTCATGCGCGTAGGCGCCGATTTGCCGATGGTCGCCGCGGACGCGTCGCTCGCCGACGCGGTCGTCGAGATGAGCGGCAAGGGCATGGGCATGACGGCGGTCGTCGATGCCGAGCGCCGCGTTGCCGGCATTTTCACCGACGGCGATTTGCGCCGCAGCCTGGGCCGTGTGCGCGATTTCAGCGCCGCGTGCGTCGCCGAGCTGATGACCCGCCAGCCGCGCACGATTGCCGCCGACCTGCTGGCGATCGACTGTGTCGACCTGATGGAAACGCCGCCGAAGGTCAGTCAGCTTCTCGTCGTCGACGCAGAACAGAAGCTCGTCGGGGCACTGCACATGCACGATCTTTTTCGCGCCAAGGTCGTATGATGCCAGCCGACCTCGACAGCCGGGCGCGTCGCGTGCGGCTTTTATCCTGCGACGTCGACGGCGTGCTTACCGACGGCAAGATCTACTACGCGGCCGACGGCAGCCAACTCAAGGCGTTCTCGACGCTCGACGGCTTCGGCCTGAAAATGCTGCAGGAGGCCGGGGTGACCGTCGCCTGGATTTCCGGCAGCCGCGCGCCGGCGGTGAGCAGGCGGGCCGAGGATCTGGCGGTGGCGCACGTGGTGCTGGGCGCCGACGACAAGCTCACCGCCTGGGAACGGCTGCGACGGCAGTTGGGCGTCGACGCGCAGGACTGCGCGCACATCGGCGACGACATGCCGGACCTGCCGGTGATCATGCGCTGCGGCCTGGGCGTGACGGTGCCGCACGCGCCCGCGGCGCTGCGCGGCGCCGCGCACTATGTCACTCGCGCCGACGGCGGCTCCGGCGCCGTGCGCGAGCTGTGCGAGCTTATCCTGACTGCACAAGGCGCGCTGGAGCCGATGTTGAAGGCATACACTCAATGAAGCTTCGCCAGTCGCTGCTCGACCGCATCGTCGCATGGTCGCCGGCGCTGCTGCTCGGCGCGCTGGCCGCGATGACCTACTGGCTCGACGCGCAGGTACGCACGCCGCCGTCCAAATTCGATGGCTCGGGAAGGCACGACCCCGACCTGTACGTCGAGAATTTCAAGGCGACCAGCCTCGATGACAAGGGCCGCGTGCACCAGGCGCTGATGGCTCGAGTCGCGCGGCACTATCCCGATGACGATTCGACCGACCTCGAAGGCCCGCAGATCACCTTCAACGATCCGGGCAAGCCGCGCCTGACGGTCACCGCGGACAAAGCGAACGTCAGCGGCGATCGCGAGCACGTGGCCTTCGCCGGCCACGTCAAAGGCGTGCGCGACGCGTCGTCGGATACCGCGCACGACGGGCCCACGACGATCACCAGCGAATACCTGCTGGTGATGCCCAAAGAGGACAAGATCGTGACCGACAAGGCGGTGACGATCGCAGACCCCCGTGGGATAATCAATGCGACAGGGATGGAATACGACAACAAGAGCAAGACGGTCAAGCTTCGGTCCCGCGTCAGCGGACAAATTGAGCCACAGCAGAAGTAGGCCGATGATCGATCACACGATGCGCACGCTGCTCGCCCCGGGACTCGCGCGCCTTTGCTGCTGCGCGCTCGTCTGCCTCGGCCTCGCCGCGCCGGCAGCGTGGGCGGAAAAGGCCGATCGCGACAAGCCGATCAACTTCCAGGGCGACACCGGCGGCGGCAACGCCGAGACCAAAAACGGCGAGCTCGCCGGCAACGTCGTCGTCACACAGGGCACTCTGTCGATTCACGCCGATCGCATCACTTTCCACCAGAACCCCGACAATTCGCTGTCGGCGATCGCCTACGGCAATCCGGTCACGTTTCGCGAGAAGCGCGACGGCGTCGATGAGTACTACGAGGGTTTCGCGCAGCGCATCGTCTACGACGGGCAAAAGCGCTTCGTCGAGCTGTTCGACAATGCGCTCTTGAAAAAAGGCAGCGACCAGATCCGCAGCAACTACATTTCGTACGATGCGGCGACCGAGTCCTTCAAGGCCGAAGGCCGCCCCGACAGCGGAACTGGCACCGCCGGCGAAGTGCCGCTCGGCGCGCGGGTTCGCGGCGTATTCCAGCCGGAGTCGAAAGACGCCAAGGACGCCAAGGAGGGCAAGAGCACGAAGGGCGCGGCTGC
>JBDTXW010000242.1:0-4141 GCA_040005975.1 Betaproteobacteria bacterium
TCCAGGCGACGCCGACTATCGAGGCATTGAAGCCGCAGAACCAGGCGTCGACGTTGTCATTGGTCGTCCCGGTCTTGCCAGCGAGGTCATGCCGGCCGAGCTGGTTCGCGCGCGCCGCGGTGCCGGCGCGGACGACGTCGCGCATCATCGTCGTCATGATGAAGGCATTGCGCGGATCGATGGCCGGCTCGGCGTTGACGCCCGCCACCGCAGGCGCCGCCTTGGAGAGCACCTTGCCGCGGCCGTCGATGATCCTGTCGATCAGATAGGGAGTCACACGGTAGCCGCCGTTGGCGAACACCGCGTAGGCGGCGACCATCTGGAGCGGCGTCGCGGCCCCCGCACCCAGCGCCATCGTCAGATACGCCGGATGCAGCTTGGGATCGAAGCCGAAGCGCGCAATGTAATCCTGTGCGTACTGCGGCCCGATCGCCTGCATCACGCGCACCGTCACCAGATTCTTCGATTTCATCAGCGCCGTACGCACGCGCATCGGCCCGTCGAACGTGCGGTCGTAGTTCTTCGGTTCCCAAGGCTGGCCACCGGTCTGCGCCGCATCGAAATAAAGCGGCGCGTCGTTGACGACGGTCGCCGGGCTGAAGCCCTTCTCCAGCGCGGCCGAGTAAATGAAAGGCTTGAAGCTCGATCCCGGCTGGCGATACGCCTGCGTGACATGATTGAACTTGTTGCGATCGAAGTCGAAGCCGCCGACCAGCGACAGGATCGCACCGTCGCCCGGGCGGACCGAGACGAAAGCCGACTCGACCTGCGGCATCTGCGTGATCTGCCAGTTGCCTTTGTCGTCGCTGGCGACGCGGATCAGCGCGCCGCGCCGGATCCGGCTGGCCGCCGGAGCCTTGTCGGACAGCGCGCGGGCGGCGAATTTTAGCCCGTCTCCGGTGATGACCAGAGTGTCGCCGTCGCTGCGCACAACCTTGACCGAGGCAGGCGTCACCTCCAGCACGATCGCCGCCTCGAGGTTGTCGGCGTCGCTCACGTCCTCGAACGCGGTATCGAGCGCGTCCTCCAGCTGGGCCGGGTCGCTGGGGAGGGTGATGTAGGCCTCCGGGCCCCGATAGCCATGCCGCCGGTCGTAATCGATGACGCCGCGCCGGACGGCGGCGTAGGCCGCCGCCTGGTCATCCTTGCGCAGCGTCGTATAAACGGTCAGGCCCCGCGTGTAGCCATCCTCGCCGTAGCTGTCGAATACGATCTGGCGGGCCATTTCGGCGGCGAACTGGGCATGAGTGTCGTATTCCTGCAACGCTTGGTGCACCGCCAGCGGGGTGTTCTGGGCGACGATGAACTGGTCGTCGCTGATGTACCGGAGCTCGTGCATCCGCCGCAGCACGTACATCTGGCGGCCGCGGGCCCTCTTGGGATTGGCGACGGGGTTGTAGGCCGAAGGCGCTTTGGGCAGCCCGGCCAGCATCGCCGCCTCCGCGATGCTGAGCTCCTGGAGTGGCTTGCCGAAGTAGATCTGGGCGGCCGCGGCAAACCCGTAGGCGCGTTGGCCGAGGAAGATCTGGTTGATGTAAAGCTCGAGAATCTCGTCCTTGCTCAGGTTGGACTCGATCTTATAGGCAAGCATTACCTCGCGAAGCTTGCGAGTGAGCGTTCGCTCACGCGTAAGGAAGAAATTGCGGGCGACCTGCATCGTGATCGTGCCGGCGCCCTGGGGCGCGCCGCCGCTGATATTGGCGAGCGCAGCCCGGAGCACCGACAGGTAGTCGACGCCCCCGTGCTGGTAGAAGCGTTCGTCCTCGGCGGCCAGGATCGCATGGCGCATGACATCCGGGACTTCCTTGATCTTCACGATCGCCCGGCGTTCTTCGCCGAACTCCCCTAGAATGGCCCCTTCCGCCGAGACGATTTTGAGAGGTATCTTCGGCTGGTAGTCCGTCAGCGTCTCAAGTGACGGCAACGTGGGATAAAGCAGTGCAAAGACAAACGCCGCCAGCAGGGCGCCGACCAGCCCCAGGCCTGCCACAACAGCGGCCAGATAGACCAGCCAGCGCTTTAGCATGGGTGAATTAAAGTTGCCGGGGAGCGGAGCGGGAGCCACAATTATATGCAGGGTTAGGAGCAAATAAACTTGAAAAAACAGTTTTACATGGTTTATATTTGCTGCTACTGTTTAATGTAATTTATATGAATTGCGCCTAAGGGTCCCATGCTGAAGGAAAAACTCGATTCGGCGTTTGCGTTTTTGCAAACGAAGGCGCCGCCGCTGATCGGTGCGGACATCAGCTCCTCGGCCGTCAAGCTGGTCGAACTTTCCGAAGCCGGCAAGGGCGCCTACCGGCTCGAGCGCTATACGATCGAGCCGCTGGCCAAGGATCTGGTCACCGACGGCAACATCGTCAACCTGGATCAGGTCAGCGAAGCCCTCCGCCGGGCGCACAAGCGCCTCGGCAGCCGCAACAAGCATATCGCAATGGCACTGCCGACCGCGATGGTCATCACCAAGAAAATCATCGTCCCCGCAGGTCAGACCGAAGAGGAGCTCGAGCTGCAGGTCGAGGCCGAGGCCAACCAGTACATCCCGTTCGCGCTGGACGAAGTCAATCTCGATTTTCAGATCCTGGGCCAGGCCCCGAACAATGCCGAAGACGTCGAGGTTCTGATCGCGGCTTCGCGCAAGGAAAAGGTCGACGACCGGGTCGCCATCGCCGACAACGCCGGGCTGCGGCCCCAGGTGATGGACGTCGAATCGTACGCGACCGAAGAGGCATTCCGCATGATCGCGCCGTCGCTGCCGGCGAACGGCCGCGATCAGAACGTCGCGCTGGTCGACATCGGCGCCCATGTGATGCATTTCTATGTGCTGCGCAACAACCAAATCTTGTTCTCCCGCGACCAGGCCTTCGGCGGCAACCAATTGACCCACGACATCCAGCGCGCGTTCAACTTATCGCCGGAAGAAGCCGAATCGGCGAAGAAAAATGCCGGTCTGCCGGAGAATTATGACGCCGATGTGCTGCAGCCGTTCATGGAGACCCTCGCCCTCGAAGTGACCCGGGCGCTGCAGTTCTTCTTCACGTCGACCTCGTACAGCCAGGTCGACCAGGTCGTCCTCACCGGCGGCTGCGCGCTCCTGTCCGGCCTCGACGAGCTGGTCGCCAAGCGTGCCGGCGTCACCACGATCGTCGGCAATCCGTTCGCCAGCATGACGATGTCCGATCGCATCCGGCCGCGGCAGCTCGCGACGGACGCGCCGCTGCTGCTGATCGCCTGCGGCCTTGCGCTGCGCGGGTTCGAATAGCCATGGTCCGCGTCAACCTTCTGCCGCACCGCGAGCAGAAACGCCAGGCGCGGCAGCGCCACTTCGTCTCGATGGCGATCGGGCTCGCGGTACTCGGGATCGCGATCGTCGGTCTGGTACACATCGTCATTGCCGCCCGGATCGAGAACCAGAACGGGCGTAACGCCCTGCTGAAAGCCGAGATCGTTAAGCTCGACGAGCAGATCAAGGAAATCGACAAGCTGCGCGAGCAAACGCAGGCGCTTCTGGCGCGCAAACAGATCGTCGAGACCTTGCAGTCGAACCGGACCGAGGCCGTGCATCTACTCGATCAGCTGGTGCGGCAGCTGCCCGACGGACTCTATCTGAAGTCGGTCAAGCAGGTCGGCGCCAAAGTGACGCTGACCGGATACGCGCAGTCCAATGCCCGTGTCTCGACGCTGATGCGCAGCATCGAAGCGTCGCCGTGGCTGACGGCGCCGGAGCTGATTGAAATCAAGTCGGTGCCACTCGACAAGCAGAAGGTCAACGAATTCACGTTGAGCCTGCAGATGAAGCGCCCCGCGGAATCGCCGGCCGCTGGCGGCAAGCTTCCGGCAGTCGCGGCGGCGAAGGCGCCGGCCGCTGCACCGCAAGCGAAGGGGGCGCAAAAATGACGCTCGACGACATCCGCCGGCTCAATTTTCGCGAGGCTGGTAACTGGCCGCTGCTGCCCAAGATCGCCGTTCTCGGCCTGCTGGTGGTCCTGATCCTGGTGGCCGGCGCGTTCTTCGATTGGAAGGACCAGCTCGACGCGCTCGATCAGGCCCAGAACGAAGAAGCGAAACTGCGCCTGTCGTATTCGGAAAAGAAGGCAAAGGCGGTCAACCTCGAGCTCTACGTCCAGCAGCTGAAGGA
>JBDTXW010000243.1:0-4140 GCA_040005975.1 Betaproteobacteria bacterium
CAGTGGGTGCAAATCCCACCCGGCAACCGCTCCAGCCGGAAGCAACCGGAGCAGTTGTGGAGGAAACGAAACAGCTGAAGCCTCTGGTGTAACGGGTCACGAAAGGTGACCCAGCGAGTGTGCAGGCCGTAATGCGAGTGAACGCTGAGCAAGCCTCGAAAAGGACGATGCGCAGGCTGACCCGATCACCCTTTCGGGGAAAGCTGACACGATTGGGAGAGAAGAGCGAAGCAGTGCTCCCAGTCGCTGCGCCGGGGTAGTGGCGACAGCATGCACACCAGGAAAGCGTACGCAACACGGGAAGCCCCAAGGCGTGGTGCAGGGATGATCAACCGGACGCCCGCGAGGGACAGGCCGGGCGCCGTGGGGTGACGGAGAGGCCCGTAGTACCGCTGAAGCCGGGTAACGCCGGGGGAGGGAAGGGGCCTTGGTTCAAGACGAACGCAGGACGTGGTGAAGGACAGGAGATTGGGCAACCTAGCAACTCCGAAAAGTGTTCAGAAGCTGCAGATGGCGTTGCACGCGAAAGCGAAGGCAGAAGCCGGCTATCGCTTCTACGCCCTGTACGACAAGATCAGCCGTGAGGACATCTTGGCCCATGCTTATGCTCAGTGCCGCTCCAACAAGGGCGCACCGGGTGTGGATGGTCAAGACTTCGCGGACATCGAGGCGTATGGGGTGCAACGGTGGCTTGGCGAACTGGCGCTTGCGCTCAGGCAGGAAACTTATCGACCGGACCCCATCAGAAGAGTGTTCATACCGAAGGCCAACGGCAAACTCAGGCCGCTGGGCATCTCGACCGTGCGGGATCGGGTCTGCATGACAGCAGCGATGCTGGTGCTGGAGCCGATCTTCGAAGCCGACCTTCCACCGGAGCAGTACGCCTACCGTCCGGGCCGCAATGCCCAGCAAGCGGTGGTCGAGGTGGAAGACCTGCTGTTCCGTGGACACCCGGAAGTCGTGGACGCCGACCTCGCGGACTACTTCGGGAGCATTCCTCACGCCGAACTGATGCAATCGCTGGCGCGACGCATCGTTGATCGGCGCGTGCTGCATCTGATCAAGATGTGGCTGGAATGTGCCGTGGAAGAAACCGATGATCGAGGACGGAAGACACGCACGACCGCGGCCAGGGACAGCGGGCGCGGCATCCCGCAAGGCTCACCGATCTCGCCGTTGTTGGCGAATCTGTACATGCGCCGCTTCGTGCTGGGGTGGAAGAAGCTTGGGCTGGAGCAAAGCCTAGGCAGTCGGATCGTGAGCTACGCCGACGATCTCGTGATCCTGTGCCGGAAGGGCAAGGCCGAGGCGGCCCTGCAACGACTGCGCGAGATCATGGGCAAGTTAAAGCTCACGGTCAACGAGGAGAAGACACGAATCTGCACGGTCCCGGAAGGCGAGTTCGACTTCCTGGGTTACACGTTTGGGCGGCTGTATTCGGCGCGCACGGGGCAGGCCCGCTTGGGCTACCGACCGTCGAAGAAGAGCATCAAGCGCATGGTCGAAAAGATCCATGCGCTGACCGCCGAAGCGATGGCATGGCAAGACACCACGGCGTTGGTGGGCAAGTTGAACCGCACGCTGCGCGGCTGGGCGAACTACTTCCAAGTAGGCACCGTCAGCAAGGCGTATCGGGCGATCGACAGCTACACGACGACGCGGCTTAGCCGGTGGTTGCGCAACAAGCACAAGGTCAGACGACGTGGGTATGGGGGCTATCCTCCTTCGTACCTCTACACGAGCCTTGGGCTCGTGCGTCTCTCGCGCTTGGGGCACGACGTGTCGTGGGTGAAGGCGTGAAGTCTTGTCCGAGAGCCGGATGCGGGAAATCTGCATGTCCGGTTCGATGAGAGGGGTGTGGAAACGGAGTTATGGTTCGGCTATTGAGGCACCGCCAGACGAAAGGGGCGGCAACAGATATATCGAACCTACCGCCACCGCGCCACATCCCGACTCTACCGAGAGCCGTCTATCGATAGCGCATAGCGCGACGAGAACCGACAATGTCTGTCAGGTGGGATGTTGAGTAGGACAAGTGAGCTGGAGCGTGTTCGCGAAATTCCATCATGCGCATCTACATGAAGCAATTGCGGGAGAAGCTCGAGGTCGATCCGGTAAGACCCTGCCATTTGCTGACGGAAACCGGGATCGGGTATCGATTGGTCCCCGAGGAGTAAATGCGCACGACTGCCGTTACGCCGAGTGACCATGCACCGGGTGCCGCCGCTCGCGCAAGTGTATGCTCCGATCGCGCACGTGAACTGTAAAGCTCGGGTACCTGGGAAGATGGAGCGCACCACACCAGATGTAAACACCGATGTATCGCTTGTCGTTGCTATCGATGCTGCCGCCCGTCAATGGGAACCAAGTCCTAGCGACACGGTATGGCGCAAGTCCTTCTACCGCGAGGGCGGCGAAACCGGGCCCGTCACGAGCCTCGTCCGCTATGACGCGCACAGCAGCTTTGCCCGCCATGAACATCCGGATGGGGAAGAGATCTTCGTCCTCGAAGGGGTTTTCTCTGACGAGCATGGTGACTATCCGGCGGGCAGTTTCCTGTTGAATCCGCCTGGCTTCGCTCACTCTCCGCGATCGGAGGCGGGATGCAAGCTGTTCGTCCATTTGCGCCAATACGGTGGGCCCGGACGACGGCACATTGCGCTTGACACGAGCTCCCTGACCTGGACGCCGAGTGATCGCGCCAACATATCCCGACGCCAACTCTATGCCGAGGATCGGTTCCCCGAATCCATTTGTCTGGAGCAATGGGCGCCCGGTGCGAAAGTTACGCTCGGCTCCGGCGTCGCGGTCATCGAGATCTTCGTGCTGAGCGGTACGCTGACAAGCCCGCTTGGTGTCCACGGATCCGAATCATGGATCCGAGCACCCGCGCGATCGGCGTGGCTTGACCTCAGCGCACCTGATGGCTGCACGCTCTACGTCAGGACCACGAACTAACGCACGAGCAGTCGTTCTGTTGCTCGAGAGCGGAACTCGTGAAGGCGCTACCGAACCGGGACTGGCTGCGGTAGGCTGAGCCTGTGAGCGAAGCACGCGCCCTTTTCACGGTCCTTCGGCAGTCCGCCGACCCCGCCGCCGCAGCTGCCATCGAGCGGCACGTCGAGGAGGCGCCGGACCGCGAGCTCAGCCGCATCAACGTGCTGGACTTCGCGGCGCGCTACTGCCTTGACGAGGAACGTGCGATTGGCGCGTTTCTTCACGCCGCGAGGCTCGGATTGTTCGAGTTGTCCTGGAATGTGCTGTGTCCCGGATGCGGCGGCGTGCTGGACTCCAATGCGACCCTCAAAAGCGTGCACGGCGACGAATATGCGTGCGCGCTGTGCGCAGCGGGCTACGAACCCACGCTCGACGAGATGGTCGAGGTGGCATTCACGGTGAACCCGCGCGTACGTCGCATCGGAGCGCACGACCCTGACACGCTGCCATTCCCGGAGTACGTACGGCAAATCTTCTGGAGCTCTGGAATCGAGCTCCCCGAGGACCAGGCGTATGGGCGGCTGCTCGAGGAAATCGTAATCGACGTGGTTGAGCTGCCGCCGGGCGAGAAGGCCATTCTGTCGCTGCAGCTTCCGGCGCAGTTCTGCATCGTCTTTGAGCCGGTGACTCATTCGGCGCAATTTCTCGACGTCCGAGGCGAGGCGACGCGCGAGCGGCAAAGCCTCACCGTGGTGTTCAACAAGCTGCGGGCACCCACCGGGAGCGTGCAAATGCATCCCGGGCCGCTGCGCCTCGTTCTCGACAACCGCACCGATATGCGCGTACTGCCGGCCGTATGGATCGCGGACCAGGGGATGCACGACCTCCTCGGCAAGCGCAAACAGTTCCTGACAGCGAAGCGATTGCTGAGCAACCAGACCTTCCGCGACATCTACCGTACCGACACGCTCGATGTCGACCAGCGGCTCAAGATCACCAGTCTCACGTTTCTGTTCACCGATCTCAAGGGGTCGACGGAGCTCTACGAGCGCGTCGGCGACCTCGTCGCCTATGACATGGTGCGGGCGCACTTTCGCGTGCTGCACGAGGTGGTCGCCTCCGAAGCGGGGGCGGTCGTAAAGACCATCGGCGATGCCGTCATGGCGACCTTCGCCACGCCAGACCGAGCGATCGCGGCGGCGC
>JBDTXW010000244.1:0-4133 GCA_040005975.1 Betaproteobacteria bacterium
TACACCGGCAGCGGCGTGATGGCGTCGGCGCTGGCGATGGACAAGTGGCGCACCAAGCTGGTGTGGATGGCCGGTGCGGTTCCGACACCGCGCTACAGGGTCGTCGACGCTGGCGCCGACTGGTGGGCGATCGTCGCCGAGCTGGGCTTGCCGCTGATCGTCAAGCCGGCGCGCGAAGGCTCGACGATAGGCATAAGCAAGGTCACCAAAGTCGACCACGATGAAATGGCGATCGCCTATCGCGCCGCCGCCGAGCACGACGATCTGGTCATCGTCGAGGAGTTTGTGGCCGGCATCGAGTTGACGGTGGGCATCCTCGGCGAACGCGCGCTGCCGCTGATACGCATCGAGGCGCCGCAGGGCAACTACGACTATCACAACAAGTACTTTTCCGACGAGACCCGCTACTTCTGTCCGTGCGGCATCGATGCTGGCGTCGAAGACGCGATCCAGGCGCAATCGCTGGCCGCATTTCGCATCATCGGCTGCACCGGCTGGGGGCGACTCGATCTGATTCTGCAGCCCGATGGCGGATGGACGTTCCTCGAGGTCAATACATCCCCCGGGATGACCGCTCACAGCCTGGTACCGATGGCGGCCCGACAGGCCGGCCTGAACTTCGGCGAGCTTTGCGTCGAGATCCTGCGAGGCGCCCATGTGGGATAACCCGCGGCAGCTCAATGCCATCGCGCTCGTCGTCGCCTTCGCGGCCGCGACGATGCTGGCATGGGGCGCGATCGCCTGGGCAGTGCGCCAGCCGGTGTTCGCCCTTCATCGCGTCGTCATCGACGGGCCGCTGCTGCGCGCCAATCCGGCGCATCTGGAAGCGGTGCTGCGTGAGGAGGTCAAGGGAACGTTCTTCACGATGCGCCTCGCCGACGCACGCTCGTCGCTGCAGCGCGTGCCGTGGGTGCGGCGCGTGGCGCTCCGCCGCCAGTGGCCGGACCGTCTCGAGGTCGAGGTGAGCGAGCACGAGCCGCTCGCCCGCTGGAACGACGCGGCGCTGGTCGACGCCGAAGGCGAGGTCTTCAACGCCGACTTCGATGGCGAACTGCCGCAGTTCACCGGACCCGAAGGCAGCGCCGCGGAAGTTGCCGCGCAGTACCGCGCCTTCGTCGCGGCGCTGCAGCCGACCGGGCGCGCGATCAACGCGATCCGCCGCTCGCCTCGCGGCGGCTGGCAGCTGGTCGCGGCCGGCAGCCCGCCGCTGACGATCGAGCTCGGGCGCACCGATCCCGGCGAACGCCTGGCGCGGTTCGTTGCGCACTACCGCCCGACGCTGGACGCGCTCGCGCGCGGCGGAGCGCGCGTCGACTACACCGACCTTCGCTATCGCAACGGATTCGCCGCGCGCGTGTCCGGCGGCAACGATCGATCGACCAGAAGAGCGTCCCGGGGATAGAACAACATGGTCAAGGACAGCAAAAACCTCATCGTCGCTCTCGACATCGGGACCTCGAAGATCGTCGCGATCGTCGCCGAGGTCACCGCCGACAAGCGCCTGAACATCATCGGGCTCGGTACGCAGCCGGCGCGGGGGCTGAAAAAAGGCGTCGTCGTCAACATCGAAGCGACGATGGCGTCGATCCAGCGCGTGCTCGAGGAAGCCGAGCTGATGGCCGACTGCGCGATCACCGAGGTATACACCGGCATCGCCGGCAGCCACATACGGAGCCTCAATTCCAGCGGCATGGTCGCGATCAAGGAAAAGGAAGTGACGCAGGCCGATATCGACCGCGTCATCGAGACGGCGAAGGCGATCGCCATCCCGAACGACCAGCAGGTGCTGCACATCCTGCCGCAGGAATTCATCGTCGACGGCCAGGAGGACGTGCGCGAGCCGCTGGGCATGAGCGGCGTCCGGCTCGAAGTCAAGGTGCACATCGTCACCGGTGCGGTATCGGCCGTCGAGAACATTACCAAATGCGTGCGCCGCTGCGGGCTGCAGGTCAACGACGTGATGCTGCAGCCGCTCGCCTCCGCGCTGGCGGTGCTGAACGAGGACGAAAAGGACCTGGGTGTCTGCGTGATGGATATCGGCGGCGGCACGACCGACCTCGCCGTGTTCACCGGCGGCGCGATTCGACATACGGCGGTCATCCCGATCGCCGGCGACCAGGTGACCAACGACATCGCGATGACCTTGCGCACACCGACCAAAGAGGCCGAAGAGCTGAAGCTGCGCCACGGCTGCGCGCTGCGCCAGTTGGCCGACCCGAGCGACATCATCGAGGTGCCCGGCGTAGGCGAGCGCGGCCCGCGCAAGTTGTCGCGGCAGACGCTGGCCGAGGTGATCGAGCCACGCATCGAGGAGCTCTACACCCTGGCGCAGTCGGAGCTGCGGCGCAGCGGGCTCGAGGAAATGCTTTCGTCGGGGATCGTGCTGACCGGCGGCTCGGCGTTGTTGCAGGGGATGGTCGAGCTCGGCGAGGAAGTCTTTCACCTGCCGGTGCGCGTCGGCGTCCCGGCGTACGTCGGCGGCCTGGCCGACGTGATCAGGAGTCCGCGCTACGCCACCGCCGTCGGGCTGCTGCTCGACGGGCGCGATCATTTTCTGCGCGCGGAAATCGCGCGCGGCCAGACCAAGGGATTGGGCAACGTCGGAGAACGGATGAAGCAGTGGTTCAAAGCCAATTTTTAAAAGCGTCGGGCAACAGCATGTCAATCGATTGAAGCAATTCGACAGGAGAAGGAGCACATCATGTTTGAAATCATCGACCAGAACCCGCAGGAAGCCGTTATCAAGGTGATCGGCGTCGGCGGCTGCGGCGGCAATGCCATCGAGCATATGATCGAACGCGGCCTGCAGGGCGTCGAGTTCATTGCGGCGAATACCGATGCGCAGGCGCTCAAGCGCTCGACCGCCCGCGTGCAGCTTCAGCTCGGCAGCAATCTGACCCGGGGTTTAGGCGCCGGAGCGCGACCGGAGATCGGGCGCGACGCGGCGGTGGAGGACAAGGACCGGATCGGCGAAATGATCGACGGCGCCGACATGTTGTTCATCACGGCCGGCATGGGCGGCGGAACCGGCACCGGCGCGGCGCCGATCGTCGCGCAGGTCGCGAAGGACCGCGGGATACTGACTGTCGCAGTCGTGACGCGGCCCTTTCAGTTCGAAGGCAAGCGGCAGAGAGTCGCCGAAGCCGGCATCGAGGAGCTCAAGAAGACCGTCGATTCGCTGATCATCATTCCGAACGACAAGCTGATGCAGGTGCTCGGCGAAGACGTCTCGGTGCTCGATGCCTATGCGGCCGCCAATGACGTGCTGCATAGCGCGGTGGCCGGCATCGCCGAGGTGATCAACAATCCGGGGCTGGTCAACGTCGACTTCGCCGACGTGCGCACGGTGATGTCGGAGATCGGCATGGCGATGATGGGCTCGGCCAAGGTGGGCGGGCCGGACCGCGCGCGGCTGGCCGCCGAGCGCGCAGTCGCCAGTCCGCTGCTGGAGGAAGTCAACCTCGCCGGCGCGCGCGGCGTGCTGGTCAACATCACCGCCTCGGCCGGACTCAAGATGAAGGAGTATCACGAGGTCATGAACACGATCAAATCGTTCACCGCGGACGATGCGATGGTGATCGTCGGCACCGTGATCGACGAGGCGATGGGCGACGAGCTCCGCGTGACGATGATCGCGACAGGGCTGGGCGGCGTCGCCGCGCGCAGCCGGCAGCCGCGGCTCGAAGTCGTCGAGCACGTGGTCGAGCGCACCGGCACCGATGGGCTCGGCATGTCGCTCGAGACCGTCGACTATGATTCGCTGGACAAGACGCCGGCGGTCATCCGGCGCGGTCGCACGCAGTCGCCGGCGGCAGGCGCAACCGCGTTCGATGCCTCCGACATCCCCGCCTTCCTGCGCAAGCAGGCGGACTAGACGAGCGCGTCGCGGAAGACGCCGGGACTCCCGCCGTGGCTACGGTGATGGCAGTCGCTTATCGCCTGCCTGTAGCGTGAAATGGGCGCGCCGACGGGGTGAGGCTGTGGTATAATTATTTGCTAACTCCTTGAGCCGGCACGCGAATCGCCGCCAGGTTCGAAAGGGGAAATCGATGCTGAAACAACGCACGCTCAAATCCAAGATCAAGACGACCGGCGTTGGCTTGCACACCGGCGCGCGCGTCGAGTTGACGCTG
>JBDTXW010000245.1:0-4060 GCA_040005975.1 Betaproteobacteria bacterium
GTGCGCCCCGCCTTGAGGACGACGACCGGTTTCTTTTTCGACACCCGCTTGGCGACCTCGGCGAAGGCGCGGCCATCCTTCAGGTCTTCGCAGTGCTGCACGATGATCTCTGTGTTGTCGTCCTGCTCGAAAAAGGTCAGCAGATCGTCCTCGTCGATGTCGGACTTGTTGCCCAGTCCAACGATCGCCGAGACACCCATCTTGGCCGAGCGCGAAAAGCCGATGATCGCCATGCCGATGCCGCCCGATTGCGACGACAGCGCGGCCTTGCCCTTGACGTCGTACGCGGTGCAGAACGTCGCGCACAGGTTCTTCGGCGTGTAGTAGAAGCCGTAGATGTTCGGGCCCATCAGGCGCACGCCGTACTTGCGGCCGATCTCGACGATCTCGTTCTGGCCAGCCACGTTGCCGGTCTCGGCGAAGCCCGACGGGATCAGCACCGCGCCGGGAATCTTCTTCTCGCCGACTTCGACCAGTGCCTGTGCGACGAACTTCGCGGGGATCGCGAATACCGCGACGTCGATCTTGCCGGGAACGTCCTTCACGCTCTTGTACGCCTTCCGGCCCATGATCTCGCCGGCGGAAGGATTGATCGGATAGATCTCGCCCTTGTATCCGCCGTTGATCAGATTCTTCATCACGGAATTACCGATCTTGCCTTCCTCGGTCGATGCGCCGATCACCGCGACGGCGTCAGGCTTCATGATGCGGTTCATGTCGCGCACGATGTCATCGTGGCTTGGCCGGAAGCGCGGCACCTGCGGCTTGAAATCGACGACGATGCGTACGTCGGCGGCGATCGCACCCTGCTTGCTCGCGAACACCGGATTCAGATCCATCTCGGCGATCTCAGGGAAATCGGCGACCAGCTGCGACACGTTTTGGATCATCGCCGCAAGCGCATCGCGGTGAACCGGGTCGGCGCCGCGCACGCCCTTGAGGATTTCGGCCGCGGCGATGCCGTCGAGCATCGACAGCGCGTCCTCGCGCGTCGCCGGCGCCAGACGGAACGTGATGTCCTTGAGCACCTCGACCAGAATGCCGCCGAGACCGAATGCGACCAGCTTGCCGAACGAGGGATCGGTCACCGCGCCGATAATGACTTCCTGGCCGCCCTGCAGCATCTGCTGCACCTGGACGCCGAGCAGATTGGCGTTCGGGTCGTATTTTTTTGCATTGGCCATGATCGTCGCGAAGCCCTTGTCGACCTCGTCCGCGGTCTTCACGCCGACGAGGACGCCGCCGGCCTCGGTCTTGTGCAGGATCTCCGGCGAGACGATCTTCATCACCACCGGAAAGCCGATCCCCGAGGCGAGCTTCGCCGCCTCGGCGGACGATGTCGCGACGCCTTCCTTCGGCACGGCGATGCCGTAGGCGTCGCACACGAGCTTGCCCTCCGGGGCTGTCAGCGATGTGCGGTCCTCCGCCTTCACCTTATCCAGGATCTGCCGGACCGCGTTCTTGTTGTTCGCCATCGCTTGCTCCTCCGTCTTACGTTGTTGTGCAGCGGCGCCCTTGGGGGCGCCGCACTTTAGATCACTTTGGCGGCGCGCAGCGCGTCGACCTGGTCCTTGTCATAGCCGAGCTCGGCAAGCACCTCGTCGGTGTGCTCGCCCAGCAGCGGCGAGCGCTTCACCTCCGTCGGGCTGTCGGACATCTTGATCGGGTTACCGACGCTCAAGTACTTGCCGCGCGTCGGGTGGTCGACCTCGACCACGGTGCCGGTCTTGCGCAGCGACGGCTCCTCGGCGATTTCCTTCATCGAAAGGATCGGGCCGCACGGAATGTCGTGCTTGTTCAGGATGTCCATCGCCTCGAACTTGGTCTTGGTCTTCGTCCATTCCTCGATCTGCCCGAAAATTTCCATCAGGTGCGGCAGCCGTGCCTTGGGCGTCGCATAACGGGGATCGGTCAGCCATTCCTCGCGGCCGATCACCTCGCAAATGTCTTTCCACACCGGTGCCTGCGTGATGAAGTAGATGTACGCGTTCGGGTCGGTTTCCCAGCCCTTGCATTTGAGGATCCAGCCGGGCTGGCCGCCGCCCGAGGCGTTGCCGGCGCGCGGCACGGCGTCGCCGAACTTGCCGTTCGGGTACTGCGGGTACTCCTCCATCACGTGCGTGCGATCCAGGCGCTGCTGATCGCGGAGCTTCACCCGGCAAAGGTTGAGCACGCCATCCTGCATCGCCGCGAGGACGCGCTGGCCGCGTCCGGTGGTCTTGCGCTGATACAGCGCGGCGACGATGCCGAGAGCGAGGTGCAGACCCGTGCCTGAATCGCCGATCTGGGCGCCGGTGACCAGTGGCGGGCCGTCGTCGAAGCCGGTCGTCGACGCCGATCCGCCGGCGCATTGCGCGACGTTTTCGTAGACTTTGCAGTCCTCGTATGGCCCGGGACCGAAGCCCTTGACCGAAGCGACGACCATCGCCGGGTTGAGTTCCTGGATCCGCTCCCAGGTGAACCCCATGCGGTCGAGCGCGCCCGGCGCGAAATTCTCGACCAGCACGTCGCATTGCTTCACCAGCGCCTCGATGACCTCCTTGCCCTTCGGATGCTTGGCATCGATGGTGATCGAGCGCTTGTTGTGATTGAGCATCGTGAAGTAAAGGCTGTCCACGCCGGGGATGTCGCGCAGCTGACCACGGGTGATGTCACCCTCGCCGGCCCGCTCGACCTTGATCACGTCGGCACCGAGCCACGCCAGAAGCTGCGTGCAGGTGGGGCCCGACTGCACGTGGGTGAAGTCCAGGATGCGCACACCGTCCAATGCCTTGCCCATGGTCTTTCTCTGCTCCCGATGCGATAGTTACGCGGTTGACTCACGCGCCGCCGCGTTGAACGTCGGCGCGTGGCAGCGTGCAGTACTTCTGACGCCAATCCGCCGACGCTCGAACGCGGCTGTTACTCGTTGAACGTCGGCACGCGATGGTTCGCCGCAGCCGAGCGTCGATCGCCGCCGGTCGAACGCGGCGAGCCGTCACGATTTCTTTTTCGCGCTTGGATTGAGACTGGTTATACGGCCGCTTTCCGTGCCCGCCTTTTCGTCGATGACCGCGTTGATCAGCGTAGGCTTGCGCGAGCGGATCGCTTCTTCCATCGCGGCGCGAAGCTCGGCGGGCGTCGTGGCGAACACCCCCACGCCACCGAAGGCCTCCATCAGTTTCTCGTAGCGCGCGCCTTTGACGAACACCAGGGGCGAAGGATCGGGTCCTCCGGTCGGATTCACCTCGTCGCCGCGGTAGACACCGTTGTTGTTCAGGATCACGACGCAGACCGGCAGGTCGTAGCGGCAGATCGTCTCGCATTCCATGCCGGAGAAACCGAAGGCGCTGTCGCCCTCGACGGCGATCACCTGCTCGCCGCTGACCACCGCGGCGGCGATCGAAAAGCCCATACCGATGCCCATGACGCCCCACGTGCCGACGTCCAGCCGCTTGCGCGGCTTGTACATGTCCACGATGCTGCGCGTGAAGTCGAGCGCGTTCGCGCCCTCGTTGACGAGGATGGCGTCCGGATTCGCCTTGACGATGTCGCGCACGACGTTGAGCGCGCTGTGGAAGTTCATCGGCGCCGGGTTCTTCGCCAGCGCTTCTCCCATCTTCGCGACGTTCTCGCTCTTGCGCTCCTCGATGGCGTTGAGCCACTCGGCGGGCGGCTTCGGCCAGTTGGATGCCTCAGTTGCGTTGATGGCGCCGAGCATGGCCGAAACGCACGAACCGATGTCGCCGACGACCGGCGCATCGATACGGACGTTGCTGTCAGCCTCTTGCGGCGAAATGTCGATCTGGACGAACTTCTGGCCGCCCCACGCCTTGTGGCTGGCGCCTCCCCACGTTTTACCCTTGCCTTGCGAAAGCAGCCAATTCAGGCGCGCACCGATGAGCATCACAACATCCGCTTCCGGGAGCACGTACGAGCGCGCCGCGGAGGCCGATTGCTCGTGCGTGTCTGGCAATAGTCCCTTGGCCATCGACATCGGGAGATAAGGGATACCGGTTTTTTCCACAAGCGCGCGGATGTCCGCATCGGCCCGTGCATACGCCGCGCCCTTCCCGAGAAT
>JBDTXW010000246.1:0-4053 GCA_040005975.1 Betaproteobacteria bacterium
CGGTCGGTCCAGTCGAGAATGCGCGAATAGATTTCGGCACCGACGACGAGCGCATTCTGTGCCGCGCCGCTCGCCACCATGCGATCGGCGATCGAAAGCGCGTAGACGAATCCGCTGCAGACGGCCTGGATGTCGAAGGCCGGACCGTTTTTAGCGCCCAGCTTGTGCTGCAGTATGCAAGCCGTCGACGGAAACACCATGTCCGGCGTCGTCGTGGCGACGATGATCAGGTCGATCTCGTTCGGCGCGAGTTCCGCCGCGGCCAGTGCGCGCTGCGCAGCGACGAGCGCCAGGTCGCTGGTCTGCTCGGTCGGCGCCGCGATGTGCCGCTGGCGGATGCCGGTGCGTGTGCGCACCCATTCGTCATCGGTGGCGATGCGCTGCGCGAGATCGGCATTGGTCAGCACCTGCACCGGCAGGTAGCCGCCGGTACCGGCGATGCGGCTATGCATCGACGATCGACCCCGCGCCGGCGCCGGAAGCCTGCGCCGGAACCGGCATCGCCGCGAGTCGGCGCGCGATGCGCTCGAGGACGCCGTTGGCTGCCTCGGCATAGGCCTTCTGCAGCGCGTGCTGAAACGCGAGCACGTCGGCCGAGCCGTGGCTCTTGACGACAATACCCCTGAGGCCGATCAGCGTCGCGCCGTTGTATCGCCGCGGATCGACCCGGCGCTTGAACGCCTTGATCGCCGGCAGCGCGAACACCGCCAAGGACCTGCGCAGCGGATTGCGCGTGAACTCCTCGCGCAGGAAGTCCGAGAGCATCTGCACCAGGCCCTCGGAGGCTTTCAGCGCGACGTTGCCGACGAAGCCGTCGCAGACGATAACGTCGACTGTCCCCTTGTAGATGTCGTTGCCTTCGACGTTGCCAAAATAGTTGAGGTCCGAGGCCTTCAGCAGCTCGGCCGTTTGCTTCACCACTTCGTTGCCCTTGATGTCCTCTTCGCCGATGTTGAGCAGGCCGACCGTCGGGCGCTCGACGCCATCGACCGCAGCGACCAGCGCGCTGCCCATGACGGCGAATTGCACGAGCTGCTCCGGCGTGCAGTTGACATTGGCGCCGAGATCGAGCGCGGTCGTGACGCCGGTGCGCGTCGGGAGCTGCGACGCGATCGCCGGACGGTCGATTCCGGGTAGGGTTTTCAGGACGAAACGGGAGATCGCCATCAGCGCGCCGGTGTTGCCGGCCGACACACAAGCCTGCGCCGCGCCGGACTTGACCAGATTGATGGCGACGCGCATCGACGAATCCTTTTTGCGGCGCAATGCATCGGCCGGGGGCTCGCGCATTTCGACGACTTCGCTCGCCGCATGGACGTTGAGGCGGTCGTCGGCCTGCGTATGGTTGGCTGCCAGCGCCCGGTGCAGTTCGGCCTCGCGCCCGACGAGGATCACCCTGGCCCCGGGCGTCTCGGCGAGAAAGGCGAGCGCCGCAGCCACCGTCACCGGCGGGCCGTAGTCTCCTCCCATCGTGTCGATCGCGACGGTGACCATGCGCGTTGGCGCGCCGGACGCATCGGAAGCCCGCGCGTGACCGGCGAATTTGAACGCGAACCGCCGCTTGCCTGCGTGCGGCGCCGGACTGCCCGGGTCGCGCTGCCGCCTCATGGTGGTGTCGGACCCGGGATGCGCTAGCTGCTTACTCGTCGGCTTTGGTCTTGACTACTTTCTTGCCGCGATAGTAGCCGCTCGGGCTGATGTGGTGGCGAAGATGGACCTCGCCGCTGACCGGCTCGACCGCGAGTGGCGGATTGGGCAGAAAATCGTGGGCGCGGTGCATGCCGCGCTTTGAAGGCGACTTCTTGTTCTGCTGGACAGCCATTGCCTATGACTCCTCAAAGAATCGATCGGTACGGGAAACGGTTTCCCGCTTCCCGAAAAATCCTGCAAGCGCCCTGGCCGCCGCGTGCTCAATCCGGATTGCGTGCCTTCAGCGCCACTAATCCTGCGAATGGCGAGCGCCGTGCATCGTCCGTCGAACGAAGCGCCGCTGCGCATTCTTCCTCGCCGTGGCGTGGCGACAACGGCAGCGAAAGCAGCAACTCGTCCTCGACGAGATTTCGCGGATCGAGCGTCGCGTTCGCCAGCACGACTTCGGTTTCTTCCGCATCCAGCCGCGCCAGCTCGGCCTCGTCCCGCGCGAGCAGCAAATCGGTCTGTTGTGCAACCGGCGCCGCAAAGGTCTGCAGGCAACGCTGGCAGACCAGCGGCACCGCACCGTCGAGCCGCACCGTCACCGAAGGCCGTCCGACCGCGTCGTGCCCTCCGAGAATCCGCCACGCGATCGGCGCAGCATCGGCACCCTTCGCCAGCAGGTCGGCGGCGCGAGGCAGGCTCCGCGCGTCGACTGCGCCGGCAAGCTCGCCACCGGCGGTCGACAATTCGAATGCATCGAAGCGGCCTTGCGCGCCGGCGTCAGTCGTTCGAGTCGCCATCTGGATTGGCCTTCGGGCCGGGCAAACACCGCATCCCCGCGACGAGTCGCGGGTGGCGAGGCATAGCCCAAGCCGCTACAGGCAGGACAAACGTTGCATAATAGCCGCGTTACCATCGAGTGTCAAAGAAAACTGTGAAAACAACAACTTCGCCGCGAATTGCGCGGGCGCTGGTGCTCGCCTCAGCCTCGCCGTATCGGAGAGAGCTACTCGCGCGGCTGGGCCTGCCGTTCACGACGGTTGCGCCGGCGATCGACGAGTCGCCGCGGCCCGAAGAGGCGCCCGCCGATACCGCGCTTCGGCTGGCCGAGGCCAAGGCGCGCGCCGCGGCATCGGCCCATCCCGACGCACTGATCGTGGGGTCCGACCAGGTGGCGGATTTCGAAGGCGTGGCGATCGGAAAGCCCCGCGATGCTACGCACGCGCTCGAGCAACTGCGTGCGATGCAGGGGCGCACGATCGTGTTCCACACGGGCCTCGCGCTTCTCGATGCGCGCAGCAGCCGCTGCCGCCGGGCGCTGGTCGACGTGGCCAGCACATTTCGCCAGCTCGGCGATGCCGCGCTCGAAGCCTATCTCGCGCGCGATAAGCCCTACGATTGCGCCGGCTCGGTCAAGGTCGAAGCGCTCGGCATCGCGTTGTTCACACGCGTTGCCAGCGACGATCCGACGGCATTGATCGGCCTGCCATTGATCCGGCTGACCGACATGCTGATCGCCGAAGGCCTGCATCCGCTGTGAAGGGAGAGCAAGGCGCGACGGGTACGCTCTATCTGCTGCCCAACCTGCTCGGCGCGGTCGAACCGGGATCGGTTCTGCCGTCGCGGACGATCGCCATCGCCGCGCGCCTCCGCCATTTCGTGGCCGAGACGCCAAAGGCCGCGCGAGCATTCATCAAATCTTTGCCGTCCGAGCACGCGCTGCAGGATATCGCCTTCGCCGAACTGAATGCGCACACGTTGCCGCAAGAGGTGGCGGCACTCCTCACCCCCGTCCTGGCGGGTGACGACGTCGCGCTGGTGTCAGATGCGGGCTGCCCCGGCGTCGGCGACCCCGGCGCATTGCTCGTCGCCGCGGCGCACCGAGCCGGCGTGCGCGTCGTGCCTCTGGTCGGGCCGTCGGCGGTATTGCTGGCGCTGATGGCCTCGGGGATGAACGGCCAGGATTTTGCCTTCCACGGCTACCTGCCGGTGCGCGCCGACGCGCGCGCCGCGGCGCTGCGGACGCTGGACGCCGCGGTCGGACGCAGCGGTGCCACACAGCTTTTTATCGAGACGCCCTACCGCAACGAGGCAATGCTTGCCGGCGTGCTGGCGGCCTGCCGGCCGCAGACGCGGTTCTGCGTCGCCGTCGATCTGACCTTGCCGGCCGAACAGATCGTCAGCCGCACGATCGAACAATGGCGGGCGGCGCCGCGCTTGAGTCTTGCCGGCAGGCCGGCGATGTTTCTGCTCGGCAGCGATTGACGCACGCCGCCGGAACAGGCCGGCTTGCAGCGGAGGGCGCGAGCTGCTTCAGCGCACGCCCGCGTCAGGCCGTTATTGCTCGTCGGCGTCGGGCCAGCTCTTGATGTAGCTCTTGAGCATCCGGTTCTCGAAGCTCTGCTCTTCGTAGACCGC
>JBDTXW010000247.1:0-4045 GCA_040005975.1 Betaproteobacteria bacterium
GTGATCAGGCCGACGAACCTGGTCTGGCATGCCGCAGGCCACCGCCCGGGCGAGCTCTACTGGTGGATTGCGCACGGCCGCGCCGGAACGGCGATGCCCGCGTTTTCGCCAGCGCTCGAGAGCGACGACATCTGGAGCGTCGTGCAGTTCCTGCACGCGCTGTCGGATGGCGCCGACTTGGGCAACGCGAACGGGCAGCTCATCGCGAGCCCAGCGCCGCCTGCGCCCGACTTCAGCTTCGAGCTTTCGGGGCGAGGCCAGCAGACATTGCTGCAGCCAGCCGCGCGCCGCGATACGCTGCTCGTTCTCTACAGACTGCCGGATTCGCTCGCGCGCCTGCGTTCGCTCGCGTCGGAGCGGCGCGCCTATGAAGATCGGCGCATCGATGTCCTTGCGGTGGCGCCAAGCATGGCGGAGGCGCCGGCGGCCGGCGCGCAGATCCCTGGCGGCGAGTCGATATTGGCGGTCGTCGCGCCCGACGTGGCGGCGGCCTATGCGATCTTTGCCGCGCGCGGTGCCGCCGCTGCGCCGGCAGGGCACGTCGAATTCCTGATCGACCGGTGGGGACAGCTGCGCGCGCGCTGGCTCGGGGCGCCAGGGCCAAGTGTCGACCGGCGTCGGGAAATTTTCGAGCTGGCCGCGGAGCTCGATCGCGAATCCGCGCTTGCGCATTCTCTGCACGAGCATGCGCACTGACCGCCCCCGGGCGACCCAGTCGCCGTCGGCATGCCGCGGTAGAATTACGGCATGAACGCGACCGTATCGACCGCGCCCGCCGCATCCTCGACCGCGCATCAGCCCGTTCGCGGTTCGCCGCGCGCGGTCGCGATCTGGCTGTTGGTCTGCTGCGCGCTGGTGTTCGCGATGGTCGTCGTCGGCGGGGTGACCCGGCTCACCCATTCGGGACTGTCGATCACCGAATGGCAACCGATCGTCGGCACGCTGCCGCCGCTGTCGGCGCCGCAGTGGGAAGAAGCCTTTGCCAAATACCGGGAGACGCCAGAATACCGCCAGGTGAACAAGGGAATGAGCCTCGCCGCGTTCAAGTCGATATTCTGGTGGGAATACGTCCATCGGCTGCTCGGACGTGCGATCGGCATCGTCTTTGCCGTGCCGCTGCTATGGTTTGTCGCGAGGCGACAGCTGCCGGCGGGGCTCGCGCCCGTGCTCGTCGCGATGTTCGTGCTCGGCGGTTTGCAGGGCGCACTGGGCTGGTACATGGTGCAAAGCGGGCTGGTCGACGATCCGCGCGTGTCACAGCTGCGGCTGGCCGCGCATCTCGGGCTCGCGTTGCTGATCTTCGCGGCGATGTTCTGGGTTGCGCTGGCGCTGCTGCAACCATCCGCCGCCATGCCGCGCGCGGCTCGGGCACCGAGGCGACAGGATGCAGCGCTGTTTCGGTTCGCGCTGGCGATCGTCGCCCTGGTTTTCCTGCAGGCACTGGCGGGAAGCCTGGTCGCGGGAATCCACGCCGGGCTGGGGTACAACACGTTTCCGCTGATGAACGGGCAGCTCGTTCCGCCGGAAATCATGTCGCTTGAGCCCTGGTACCGCAATTTCGCCGACAACATGGCGACCGTGCAGTTCGATCATCGAGTGATCGCCTGGCTGCTTGCGCTGATGATCCCCGCTTTCTGGTTTCGCGTGCGTTCCGCGGCGGGATCCCCGCGCGTCAAGCTCGCGGCGGCGCTGCTGCTGGTCGCCCTCGTCGTGCAGCTCGCCCTCGGCATCGCCACCCTGCTGCTGGTCGTGCCGGTTCCTCTCGCTGCATTGCACCAGGCCGGCGCCGTCGTGCTTTTCGCCGCGGCGCTCAATGTCGCACATGCATTGCGCGTCGAGAGCCACGCAGACCGGGCACCCGCATGAGCGCATTTGCATTCTGCCTGCGCCGGGGGGATCATGACGGCCCGATGCGCAAACGAGCCCACCATGACTGAGCCCGCCAAGCTCGACGAACCGCTGGCCGACGCCGATTACGACGAGCTCGAGGCTTTTCTTGCGTCAAACGGCGTGCCGCAAGACTGCATGGACCTGGAGATGCTCGACGGCTTTCTGACGGCGATCGTCAGCGGACCCGAGATGATCCAGCCCTCCGAATGGCTGCCGGTCGTGTGGAGCGACAGCCAGCGCAGTGTCTCGCCGGTTTTCGCCGACAACGAGCAGGCGAGCCGCATCCTGTCGCTGGTGCTCCGCGTGCAGAACAGCATTGCGCGCACACTGCGTGAATCGCCTACCCGATTCAAGCCGCTGCTGTACCACAGCGAGGAAAACGTGAAGGGCGACAAGGCGCCGCCCGAAGCCAGCGCGTGGTGCGAGGGCTACATGACCGGCGTGCTGCTGCGCGAAGCGGAATGGGAGCCGATGTACTCGCAGGAAGATGCTCGCGACTGGATGCTGCCGATCGAGGCGCTGGCCTATGGCGATAACGACCCCGAGTACCTCGACTGGGTCGACAGCGAAGAAAAGCGGCAAGGCATGATCGACGAACTGCCGATCGCCGCGGTGCTTATCTATCGCTTCTGGCAGGAGCGCAATCGGCCCGACTCAGCCAATCGCGCCGAGCGGCGCGCGCAGCGCCGCGAAACTTCGCGCAAGGGCCGCCAGCGCCTCCACTAGTTTCGACCCGGCGGCGGCGCGGGCGGACTTCCCCGCCCTCACCGCATCGACACTTGCTGGTGCAGTGGCACGTCGACCATCTCGACGCGGTTGGCGTCGCGCAGATCGGCGGCCTCTTGCAAGTCGCTGCGCCTCGTCGGTCGCGTGCCCAGGACCCTGAGCATCAAGGCGAGGGCCAGCAGGATCACCGAACCGACGAGCAGGAATGGTTGCCACTCGGTAGGAAAATCGGAAGCTGCCGCAAATACCGGCGTCACGATCGATGCGCCGATCAGGACGCCCGCAGCGAAGGGAGCCGTCTGTTGGAGTCTGGTTGTTCGATGGTTCATCTTGACTCCGCTTCGGATGATTGAACACGGTTTCACTTTAGGCCCGCGGCAGTGACACCGGAATCGGCTCCCCTCCGATTTGCGCGTAAGACGTTCTCCGACGCAGTCGACGCACCGTCGCCGATGCGCGACAGAATCAATGCGGACCGAAGCGGTACGAATCCATCGCCAGCGCGCCTGCCTCGAAACCGTCGACAAAGCGCTCGACTTCGGCATCATCTCCCGCTGCGCCGAGCGCGACGAACAGCGGAAGAAAATGCTCCTCGCTAGGATGTGCGCGAGCCGCTTCGGGCGCGAGCTCGCGATAAGCGACCAGCGACTCGACGTCATGCGCGACGAGGTGATCGTGCAGCCATGCGGCAAACGCCTGGGCATAGCGCAGCGGCTCCTGCCGGCGCGGATTCGACATCCAGTCGCGCAAGTTGTGCGTCGTATGTCCCGAGCCGATGATCAGCACGGAATCGTCGGCCAATGGCGAGAGCGCGCGACCGACGTGCAGGTGATGCGCGGCGCCGAATTCCGGCTGTATCGCGAGCTGCACGACAGGCAGCTCGGCATCGGGATACATCCAGCGCAGCGGCACCCATGCGCCGTGGTCGCGTCCGCGGCAGCCATCGATGCCCGCGGTAATGCCGGCGGACTTGAGCAGCGCGACCGCCTGCGCGGCAAGCGCCGGGTCGCCCGGCGCGTCGTATTGCAGGCGAAAGAGCTCGTCGGGAAATCCGCCGAAATCGTGAATCGTTTGCGGTTTTGCATTTCCGGTGAGCATCGGCACCGACGTTTCCCAGTGCGCCGACGCGATCAGCACTGCGCGCGGACGCGGCAGCGCATGCGCTACGGCCGTCCACGCGCGACCGGCATCTCCCGGCTCGACCGCGTGCATCGGCGAGCCGTGAGACAGGAACAAGGTCGGCAGTCGGCCGCTCATGTCGCGGCCGCCGAGCCGACTCGCTGCGCCGCCGCGAGGATAAGCATCAGGCCGCGGCCTTCGCCGGTTCCTTGAGCAGGCCTTCGGCGAGCAAGGCCTCTCGCACATGCGGACGCGCCTCGACCCTGGCCTTGTACGCGGCGACGACCGGCCATTGGGCAAGATCGATTCC
>JBDTXW010000248.1:0-4020 GCA_040005975.1 Betaproteobacteria bacterium
CGCGTCGAATCCTGCTCGAAGCGCTCTTTCTCGCGATTGCGGCCGCGACGTTGCCGGAACTCGCGGCGGCGCAGGAGGCGGTGCGCATCGATCCGCTGGTCATCACGGCGACGCGGGTCGAAGAGCGCGCGTTCGACCTGCCGGTGGCGATCGACAGCATCGGCGCGGCACGGATCCAGCAGGGCCAACTGCAGATCAACCTGTCCGAATCACTCTCACGCGTGCCGGGCCTGGTCATGCAGAACCGGTGGAATTACGCGCAGGACCTGCAGGTATCCTCGCGCGGCTTCGGCGCACGCGCAAGCTTCGGCGTGCGCGGCATAAGGCTCTACCAGGACGGCATCCCGGCGACGATGCCGGACGGCCAGGGCCAGACCGGGAGCTTCAGCCTCGCTTCCGCCCAGCGGATCGAAGTCCTGCGCGGTCCGTTCTCGACCCTTTACGGCAACGCCGCGGGCGGGGTGATCTCGATCTTCAGCGAAGACGGGCCAGAGATACCGACGGCGCAGGCGCAGGTAATCGGCGGCAGCTACGGCACCTGGAATGCAATCGCGAAATTCGGCGGCGAGGAGCGCGGCGTCAACTTCTCGCTTACCGCCAATCACTTCGCGACCAACGGCTACCGCGACCACAGCGAAGCCTCGCGCGATCAATTCAACGCCAAGCTCAAGTTCGCCCTTGGCGGCGACACGCGGGTCACGATGATCGTCAACAGCCTCTACCAGCCCGAGGCGCAGGATCCGTTGGGGCTGACGCGCGCCGAATGGCAGGCGAATCCGCGCCAGGCGGACGGTGCGGCGACGCTGTTCAATACTCGCAAAACCGTCGGCCAGCAGCAGGGCGGCGCGACAATCGAACGCGATGTGGGCGCCGATACGACGTTGCGTCTGACCGCGTATGCCGGTCAGCGTGCGGTGCGGCAATACCTCGCGCTGGCCGGCACGCTGGATACCTCGTCGGGCGGCGTCACCGACCTTTCCGGCAATTTCTCCGGAATCGACCTTCGCGCGACGACGCGAGTCGCGCTCGCCGGCAGGCCGCTCCGATTGACGGTCGGCGCGTCCTACGATCGCCAGCAGCAGGCGCGCAAGGGCTTCGTCAACAACAATGGCGCGCTGGGCGATCTGCGCCGGGACGAAGACGACAGGGTCCGCAATCAGGATGCCTACGCGCAGGGCGAATGGTCGCCACTGGACGCGCTGTCGCTGCTTGCCGGTGCGCGCTACAGCGACGTGCGTTTTGACTCGGTCGATCACTACATCACAGCGTTGAATCCGGACGACAGCGGCCGGGTGGCTTTCTCGCATGCGAGCCCGGTCGGCGGTCTCGTCTGGCGCGCGGCCACCGACATCAACGTCTACGCCAACTGGGGCGAAGGATTCGAGACGCCGACCTTCATCGAGCTCGCCTATCGCAACGTTGGCACCGGCCTCAACTTCGCGCTCCGCCCTGCGATCAGTCGCTCGACCGAGATCGGCGTCAAGGCTTACCTCGGCAGTGCGCAGCGCGTCAATCTCGCCGCCTTCAGCACGCACACGTCGAACGAGATCATCGTCGACGCTGCGACCGGCGGGCGCACGACATACAAGAACGCCGGCAGGACGCGGCGCCGCGGCGTCGAAGCGCAGTGGGAGGGCGCGCTGGGCGGCGGCGTCACCGCGTACGCGGCATATACGCATCTGTCGGCCAGGTTCGCCGAGGATACGACGACTGGCACGCCGCCGCTGCTCGTCCCTTCGGGTTCGCGCCTGCCGGCGGTGCCGGCCGCCAGCGCCTACGCCGAGCTCGCCTGGGCGCGCAGCGACTGGGCGGGCTTCTCCGTCGCGCTGGAAGCGCAATACGCCGCCAAGCTCTATGTCAACGAGCGCAATACCGATGCGGCGCCGGCGTACGCGGTGGCCAACGTTCGCGCCGGATTCGAGCAGCGCATCGGCATGTGGACGCTGCGCGAATTCGCGCGCGTCAACAACCTCGCCGACCGCAACTATGTCGGATCGGTGATCGTCGGCGACACCAATGGGCGCTTCTTCGAGCCGGCAGCGCGGCGCAATTACCTGGTCGGTGCGAGCGCCAATGTCAGGTTCTGAGTTCGCGCCCCGTTATCCGACAGCCGTGATCGTCATGCATTGGGCGATTGCGGTGGCAGTCACCGGCTTGATCGTCCTTGGCTGGTGGATGCAGACGGTCCCCAAACTGCCGGTCGGGCCCCGCGCCGATGCCTACAACCTGCACAAGTCGATCGGATTGGCCGCCCTAGCGTTGATGGCTGTGCGGCTCGCCTGGCGCGCCTCGCACCGCCCGCCGGCGCTCCCGCCGCTGCCGCTCTCGCAGGCGCGCGCGGCGGTGGCTGTCCATCTGCTGCTCTATGCAGTCATGTTCATCGATGCGCTGAGCGGCTACATCGGCTCGGCGACCAGCGGCTACCCGGTGAAATTCTTCGGCTGGGTTCTTCCGTTCTGGGCAGGCACCAACGATGCCGTCAAGGAGGCGTGCAGTCTCGTGCACTTCGTCAGCAATTGGGTGCTGGTCGCCGCCATCGGGGCCCATGTCGCGGCGACGATCTATCATCAGTGGGTGCTGCACGACGGCTTGCTTTGGCGAATGTGGCTGATCGGAGAACGGTCGCGCAAGGGCGCCGTCGAACTGCGCAGCCCGGGTTGACACGCGGCGGGGCCGGCGTCCGCACCTAGCTCTTTGACGCCGCTTCCAGAAGCTTGGCCGTATCCGGGAAATTTCCTTCGCGCGCGATGTCCAGCGCGGTCTTGCCGCGATCGTCCTTGAGGTCGGTCCTTGCGCCGGCCGCGAGCAGCGCTTGCACCGTTTCGGTCCTGCCGTACCCGGCCGCCCACATCAGCGCCGTCAGCTGATGCGCAAGAACCGCATTCGCATCGACGCCGGCATGGAGCAGCAGCACGACGATGTCGGTGTTCCCCTGGCCTGCGGCATAGGTCATCGCAGTCTTTTGCAGACGGTCGACGGCGGCGACATCGGCGCCGCTGGCCAAAAGCCGCCTGACAATAGCGGTTTGGCCGCCGTGCGCGGCTGCCATCAGCGGCGTCACGCCATTGGCCGCGGCCTGGTTGACGTCGACGCCGGCATCGAGCATGCGCAGCGCTAGCGCCGGATGGTCGTTCTTGAGAGCGAGCATCAGGCCCGTTTCACCGATCCGGCTGCGCGCGTTGACCGCTGCGCCGTCGGCCAGCGCCCGCGCGAGTCCGGCCTCGTCGCCGGCGCGCGCCGCGGCCAGCAGCGTCGCATTGATCGACCAGTCCTGCGCGAGGACCGCATGCGGCAGCGCAATAAAAACCCCCAAGAGGAGCCCGATCAGCCCGCGCGCGGCCGGCGCGCCGCATGGCCACGACAGGCTAGAAAGCGCCGTTTCCAACTTGTCTGCCACAGATTGCTTTTCCATTTTGGTTAGACTATAACTTAGTTCCGCGGCGGGCCGGCGCGCTCTTCCGGAATGAATCTCCCGGCGGCGCAGCCGGGCCCAAGCGAGTCCGATGGCGCGATGAAAATAATTTCCTGGAGGCAAAAAATGATGGTGTCCCATTGCAGCATTCCTTGGCGTTTGGTCGCAGTGCTCGCGCTGGTGTCAGGTTTCACCGCCTCCGTTGCGGCGCAGGAAGTCGGCGGCGGCGCGACGACGACGGCCCGTCCGATGCCGGCCCTTACCGGCGTCACCCAGTCAATGCTGGACGGGGCTGCCAACGACAGCAAGAACTGGCTGCACTCCAACGGTAGCTACGAACAGACTCGTTATTACACCGGCAAGCAGATCAACGCCAAGAACGTCGCCAGGCTCAAGCCCGCATTCATTTTCCAGACGGCCGTGCTGGAGTCGATGGAGACTGCGCCGATCGTCGACAACGGCGTCATGTTCCTGACGACCTCGTTCAATCACGTCTACGCGATCGACGCCAGGACGGGCGAAGAGTTCTGGCACTACAAGCATAAGCTTGGCCCGATCGTGACCGTCTGCTGCGGCAACAACAACCGCGGCGTGGCGATCGCCGAAGG
>JBDTXW010000249.1:0-4006 GCA_040005975.1 Betaproteobacteria bacterium
GATCTGCATCTCGCGGGTGAAGGCGGCCACGCATCGCGCCGGCGACGACGACGCGCTGCGTGCGGTGCTGCGCGCCTTGGGGGATACGCGTGACGAATGGGCGGGTGACGGTCGTTGGCTCGCGGTCAACCTGCCCGCGGCGCTGCCGGCGCCGATCGCGCAGGCGAAGATAGCGCGCGACAAGATCGCCTCGGCGAGCGATGTCATCGAGCGCACCGAAGAGCGCATCCGCTACCGCTTGCGGCGCGGCCGCGCTCGCGCCTCGGCTGCGGGTGATGAAAATGACGCGATCGATGCCGGCAAGATTGTCATCGTGCGGCATGGCTGGGCCGAAACGGCAGCGCTGCCCGACGAGGTCGTCGACGCCTGGAATCGAGCGCTGCGCTGATCGCGCCACCCGCGGGGCCGTCCTCGCGCACCAAATCAGTCCAGCGGCGGCAACGCCTCACGCAGCGGCCGCTCGCTCCAGTAGCGCCGTTCACGCTCACGCTCCAGGCTCGGCGTCAGCGCATGCGCCTCGCCGAACGAGAAGCTCACGGCGCCGTCGTAGTCGGTGCGATAAGTGCGAACGCCGGCCGCCGCGTAGCGTGCGACGACTTCAGGCCGCGGATGTCCGAAGCGGTTGCGATAGCCGGGCGTGTACACCGCGACCGCAGGACGCACCGCCGCGATGAATCCGGATGTCGACGACGTGCGGCTGCCGTGATGCGGCACGATCAGCAGATCGGAACGAAGCGCACCGGCATCGCGCGCGAGCAGGGCAGCCTCGGCGCGTGCCTCGATGTCGCCGGTAAGGAGCATGCTGCCGTCGGCACTGCTAACCCGTATCACGCAAGACAGGTCGTTGGTCTTGATCCTGGGCTCGAGATAGGTCGCATCGTACGGATAGAGCGTGCTGAACTCCACGCCGTCCCAGCGCCAATGCTCGCCCGCCACGCAGCGGCGCGAGACTGCACCGCGCGCACGCTGCGCGCCGACGATGGCGTTCTGCTCGGGCAGCGACGAAGTGAGCCATCCGACGGGGACCGTCTGCAAAAGGGACAGCGCGCCGCCGCTGTGATCGCTGTCCTGATGACTGACGACCATCGCGTCGAGCGCGCGTATGCCGGTCGCGCGCAGCATCGGCGCGACAATGCGGTTGCCCGCGTCGGCGGTCTCGTTGAAGCGCGGCCCGGTGTCGTAGAGCAGCGCGTGCGCGTGCGTCTGGACGAGCACCGCAAGTCCTTGCCCCACATCCAGCACCGTCACGCGAAACGCGCCCACGGGCGGCGGCGGCGGAACGACGACGAACATCGGCGCGAGCCAGGCGAGTCCCAGAAGGCGCGCCGGCACGCCACGCGGTGCGAGCAGCCACAGCACGCCGATCGCGCCGGCGAGCGCGGTCCACAGCGGCGGCGCATGCTGCTGCCACACGGCAGCGGGCAAGCCGCTCAGGAATTCGAGTAGCAGCGCAAGCCCGGCGAAGACCTGGTGCGCGACGACCAGCAGAAAATCCCACGGCAAGCCGATCGAGGCGAGCGTCAGAGGTACGACGAGGAAGGTCACGACGGGAATCGCCACCGCGTTGGCGAGCGGCGAGACGATCGACACCTGCTGGAACAAAACCAGCATCAGTGGAATCAGGCCCAGCGTGATCGCCGCTTGCGCGCGCACGGCCGCGTGCCAGCTCGCGATTCGGCCGATGCGTCCGACCCCCGTGTAGAGCAGCAGCCCCACCGCGCCGAATGACAGCCAGAAACCCGGGGTCAGGCTCGCCCAGGGATCGTAGGCGAGGACGACGGCCAGCGCCCACAGCCAGACGACCGCCGCGGTGCCCGGCCGGGCGAGCCAGAGTCCGATCGCCGCCACCGCCAGCATGTACAGCGTGCGCTGTGCCGGCACGGCGAATCCGGCCAGCAGCACGTAGTAGAACGCGGCCAGTACGCCGGCGATCGCCGCGGCCTTGCGTGCGGGCAGACGCAAGGTCAGCGCATGGTTCCTTTTCCATGCCCAGTACACCAGCGCGCCGATCAGCGTCGCGAAGAACGTGACGTGGAGTCCCGAGATGCTGATCAGATGGCCGATGCCGGTACGGTTGAACAGCAGCCATTGCGTCGACGGAATTGCGCGCTCGTCGCCGATCGCCAGCGCCGCGATCACGCCGGCGTAAGGCCGCTCGCCAAGCGCGTGCAGAATGCGGTCGCGTATCGCTTCGCGCGTACGCGGGACGTAATCTTCAATGCGACCGGCAAAAGAGTCGATCCGGTGGTTGGCGCCGTCCTTGCGCACGTAGCCGGTGGCGCGCAGATCGTTCGCCAGCAGCCACGCTTCGACGTCGAAGCCGTGGGGATTGACGGTGCCGTGCGGCCGCTTGAGCCGAACGGCCAGCGACCAGCGCTCGCCGGCGTGCAGCGGCGGGACGTCGTCGGTCGCTACGCCGGCGGCGAAGCCGCTGTACCAGGCAAGCGACACGCGCGACGGCACGATGGCGTCGGCCGGCGCGACGCTTTCGACGGCGAAGGCGAAGCGGGTGCCGCGATCGGCGGACTGCGGCAGCTCGTCGATCACGCCGGTAAGGCGGATATCGCGGCCCTCCCAGGCCGGAGACAGCGCATCGGCGAGCCTGAGCTCCGCGCGCCACGCCGCATAGAAAAATCCCGACGCGACGAATGCCAGCCCGAGCGCGATAAGCGCGAAGCGCGTGCGGTGCGCGAGCAGCCACCATAGCAGCGCGAACACCGGTATGCAGGCAGCGAGTCGCAAGTCCGGCAGCACCGCCTGCGCCTGCAACATCACGACGCCGAGCGCGAAAGCCAGCAAAGCGAGCTGCAAGGGCAACGGAAGTCCTAAAGCATCCGACGTGCGCCGAATGCCTCAGTCTAGCTGGAGTGGTACTGCCGTCTGATCGGCCCAATGGATGATGTTGGCTGCTTAAAGCGCGGCAATGCAACCTCCAGTGTCCGCCTTCAGGTTCTCGTAGGGTCCCTGACTCGGCGCATGACCGATTCCGTCCGCAATCAGACGGCCCTACCGAACAGCGACGCAGTCGATCTCGATATCAAATTTCCCTGGCCATGCAGGTACACAGACAAAGATTTGTGCGGGCGGGTCCTTCGGAAAGTAGCGTGCGTAGATCGCGTTGACCGCAGCAAACTTCTCGATTAAGGTGCAGTACACGTTGCACTTCAATACGTTGTCCAACGACGATCCTGCCGTCTCGAGGCAGAGCTTCATCTGTGCCAAGATCAGCTCGGTCTGGCGCTCGATCGGGGCAGCAACGACTTCCCCGGTATCCGGGTCGAATGGCGGCAAGCCCGAGACGTATATCAGGTCGCCGCTTCTCGTAACAGCCGAAGTTGGCACCTTCCGCCTTTCCAAATAGGTGGACAAGGGTTCAACGCGGACAACTTCTCGTCTCATCGAAGTTCTCTCAATGTCAGTACCTGCGATTGGGCACGCGCGATTGCTGGCTGCCGGCTCCGGCAAGACGACTGACGACCCACGCTAACCGGCGCGACGAAGGACTGCCGTCGACCCGCCGAGAAGCGTCGGGTTGAGCGAGAGGTTAGGTGTCAGATGTCCTTGCACCTGGACGCTCCATTGCAACCTCTGAACGGACAAAGCCAATCCTTTCGTAGAACGCGGCAACGCCGTCACGTGCCACACGAAGGACCCACGGATTCGGGGGTCCTCTCCCATGGCTGCGCTGACCAGTGCACGACCGACACCCTTACGTCGATGGCCTTCTGCGACCACGACCATTGAAATGTAGCCGTTTGACATTCCATCGCAAAGTGCGCGGAGGAAGCCAATGATCTCGCCTCCCTCTACAGCGACGAGAGCCCGCTGCGACTGTGAAACAAGTTGCCGAAACCTCTCCGGATCAAGATCGCGGCGGGTCCACCCGTTGACCTGCAGCAGAGGCCGTGCCCCTTCAATCTCCGATGGCTGAACTGAGCGAATCTCCAACTGACACCTAATGGACGAAGCTAACCGACGCCAAGCGGACGGCGCGCGAGCGCCGCCG
>JBDTXW010000250.1:0-3993 GCA_040005975.1 Betaproteobacteria bacterium
GTCGCCTGCAAGTGGGGCTAAATTGCGACGTGGTACAAAACTATTCTGCGCTCACTGCTTCAGCTCGTCAAGCATTGACAACTAGATTTGTGCTCAGTAAAGGCGCGTCAAGCAAGTTTCCGTCTTTTCTTTGGCTGGCCAAATTGTTCCATTCTCTTACTCAAGAGATCGTTAGCAAAACTGCGAACAAGCATAGCTTCCACCACGTTTATCATGCTATCCGCCACGTGATAGGCGCTGAAATATGTTGCCAATTCGTGCAACGGAACCACGTGGTCGCGAATCTGCCGCGCCTTTTCATTACTGGTGCGATAGGCTACGTTTCGCGTTGGATGCTTGACCTGTTTGATTTTTTGCACTTCACCACGTTCGCGATTGAACGCGAGATTCATTTCTTTCCATAGCGATTGCAGGCGTGCCTTCCCCGTATAAATCGCCTGTCCACGGCTGTCGAAGAAAACGTACACCCCGTGATGCTCTTCCAGCTCCCGTCGAAGCCCTTGCAAGTACGACGGCTTCTTCACGTCGCTTGCACCAATCCCGAACAGTTCATACTTGGCGCGTTGCTTTGATTTTCGTTTCGTAATTGGGAAGAACTCCACGAGCGGCCGAATCGCTGTTTCTTGCAGACTGATCGCACCAGCGCGGCTGGCGCTATGGACTAGTCCCGCGATCTGACGCTCGGTTACTGTCTTGCGAATCTTCCAGTTGCGGACCGCAGTGCCCGTGTTACCGAGCCGAAATGCCAAGCGTCTTGACCCAGTAAACAGTGCCATTCCGGTAGTACCGGTCCGCCATGTTGCGCGGGGTGTGGTACCCGAAGACGCGCTGGCGAGTTCACCGAGCGTCGAGTACGTCCAATCGACGGGGATGATGCCGGCTTCGGACTGTTTGAAGTGCGCGCTCAATTCCACACGAAACCCATCTTCTTCAGGTGTTCGTCCACGCGAGCACCTAACGCGGCGACTTCCCCAACTAGCTTCGGCAGAGGAGTGGCATAGCGCCCGGCCAACTGACAGACGCGGCCGGTCAACGCTTGCGAGACGCGGTCGAGTTCACCCTGCACAGCGTTGCCGAGCGAGGCGAGCCACTTGTCATCGAGAACGAGAGCCTTAATCTCGTCCACGCTGAGCTTCGCGTACTTTGTAACAACCTTCGCATCGAGCGACTTTTGGGCGTCATTTGCCCGCGTACTCGCTTCCGATTCGCGTTCGCCCAACGTCAAATACTGGTTCAGCAGCTTCCGCTCGTCGGCATCCTCCTTATCGCCCTTGATCTCGGCCAGCCGCGCCTTGACACCCTTCGCGGTGAGCTTGCCCTTGTCGTTCTTGGCCTCTGCCAGCAAGCCATCCTCCGCGCCGTGCTCCTCCTCGAGCTTTTCCATCTGCAGCGTGATGGCGTCGCGGTTAGCCTCCGCCTTCTCAATGGCCGCCCGCTCGGTGGAAAAGTACCGCCGAACGAGGAGCAGCTCGGGGAGGAGGTCGGTGTTTGGCTTTCCGTCAAGCACGGCCTTCCAGCCGTTTCGGACGAGCTGGTAGACATCGTCCTGCATCGTCTCGGACCAGTAGTCCATCAGGTGCTGGTACACGTCGTAGGCGTCCAGCAGCGGCGCTTCCCGAAACGTGTCCAGCAATGACTCGGACAGGACCTCGATCAGCGCCTTGGGCTTGCCCTCCACCGAGATGGCGGTGAGCTTGGGCTTCTTGGCACGGCGCCACTTGCTGAACAGGTTCGTCACCGTCTCGTTGAAAGCGGTGAACTCCGGGTGCCCGAAGATGGTCGCCTTGGCCTCGACAGACGGTACTTTGAGTTGCGAGTAACCGGGTCGGTCTGCCTTCTTGAACAGCGCCGCCCGAACCGTGGGGAGAACCTGCCAGTAGCGACTTAGATCGTCGAGGTCACGGTTCGGGATACCGCCACGCAGATGCGCGTCAATGTCCTGCGAGTCCTCCGGCTCGGAGCTGTCGATATAGCGCGGCAGGTTGAGATTGAAGTCGTTGGCTTCGATCTCCGCCATCGCCACGAGTCGCGAATACTTTGGCAGTTCCACTTGCCGGACAAAGATGTCCACGATCTTGTGAATGTCCTGCTCGCGCAACCGGTTCTTCGGCCCGTCTTTCAGGAAGCCCTTGCTGGCGTCGATCATGAAGATGCCCTTGCGCCCTGCGGCGGTGCTCTTGTCGAGCACGACGATGCAGGCCGGGATGCCGGTGCCGTAGAACAGGTTGGCCGGGAGGCCGATTAGCCCCTTGATGTAGCCCGGCCGCAGTATGTTCCGGCGGATGTCGCCTTCGGCCCCGCCCCGGAACAGCACCCCGTGCGGCATGATGACGGCCCCCTTGCCCTTGCTATTCAGTGACGCGATGACGTGCAGCAGGAAAGCGTAAGCACCGTTCTTGGCCGGGGGGAGACCGTACGGGAACCGGCCGAATTCGTCGTTGGCCGGATTAAAGCCGTGGCTCCACGCCTTGGTCGAGAACGGCGGATTGGCCACGGCGAAGTCGAAGGTCTTTAGACGCCCATTCGCGTCCTTGAAGTGGGGCGCTGCGAGGGTGGTGTCGTTCCAGATTTCGGCCGTCGGACAGCCGTGCAGGTACATATTCATTGTGGCCAACGCAGCGGTCGCGTTGTCGCTCTCCTGCCCGTAGATCGTGACATCGTACGGAGCGGCATCGTGCGCCTTGATGAGCAACGATCCGGAGCCGCAGGTCGGGTCGTAGATGGTCTGGTCAGCGCTTTTCGCGGCATCAATGCCGATCACCTTGGCCATAATCCGCGACACCTCGGCCGGGGTGTAGAACTGTCCCTTGCTCTTACCTGACTGCGTTGCGAAGTTCCGCATCAGGTACTCGTAGGCGTCCCCGAGCAGGTCATCGTTCTCGGCACGGTTGCCTTTGAAATCGAACTCTGGTCGGCTGAAGACGCCGAGAAGACTAGAGAGACGATCCACCATCTCCTTGCCGCGACCCAGCTTGTCGCCATCGTTGAAGTCGGCAACGTCGATCACGCCCTTGAGGTCATTCGCGTCCGCAAGTCGACCGATAACCTTGTTGATCTTGTCCCCGATCTCCTTGTCGCCCTTGAGCGCGAGCAGGTCGGCATAGCGGGCGCCCTTGGGAACGTCGATCAGGGCGTTCTTCTGATCCGCGTACTTGTCGGAGACGTACTTCACGAACAGCAGCACGAGGACGTAGTCCTTATACTGGGATGCGTCCATGCGCCCGCGTAGTTCGTCACAGGCGTTCCAGATCGAGCTATAGAGTTCGGATTTCTTTATGGCCATCGAGATTTCTCTGAGTGCTGCAGGAGGTAGTACAAATCGTTGCGTTCGTGACGAGTACCGGCTGCATAAGATCCGCCGCAGACTAGCAGCGTCTTACCTTCAGCTCATCAGTTACCAGTGGTGGTGCCCTCGGCTCTGTATGCGCGCGCGTACTGCTCTGCTAGCTAAATCCGTCGCTGCGGTATTCTCAGATGCACCCTTTCCTTCCTCTGGTTTTGATCTGCGCAGCGGCCAGCGCCGCCGAATTCGTCGATCTATTCGCGTCCGTACCCGCGCAGGTCAGCTGGTTCGACGGCAACTATGCTCAATGCGTACCAAGGAAAAGCCCCGATGTAGTTATTCGTCGTCTGACCCGGGTTAGCGTTGCCAATAGCAGCAACCGCGGGCCGCGTATCCCATCGTCCGGCCATCGGGCAGCCCACAGATAATGTGGCCGTTATCGAGTTCGCCGCCGTGGAACCTGCAGACGTAGCAGCCGGTGCGCGGGCGCGATCTATATTCGGGACGGGCTAGAATCGCCAACGTGAGGTTTTCGCCCATGCCGGGGATTGTGAGGGGCCGGCGCGATCGCCGCCAGTACGGCTGGTTGTGCAGGCGCCCATCTAAACCCCATTTCTTGAATCATCAGGGGGTAGTACTGGGGGTAGAACTACTGCTTTGATCGCTTATAGCCCCGTATTGTTAATCTCACACCTCCGCCACTTCAGAAC